>JBGPFT010000188.1:0-5076 GCA_041483475.1 Fibrobacteria bacterium
AATTGGATTATGCCCGCATTTTCAAGGGCATGAAGGAGCCGGCCTTCATTTTCGACGGTCGCCACATCCTCGATCACAAGCGCCTGTTCGAGATGGGCTTCAACGTCTTCGCCATCGGCAAGACGCCGATGAAGCATTTTTAGAGCGACGCCGCGTCTTCCCGCCGCCTCCGTCCCTCCCAAATTCCCAGCACCCCGGGGACGAGCAATAACGTCGACAGCAGGCTGAAGGCCAGGCCCAAAACGGCCGTGACTCCCAAGGAAGCCAGCCCGCGATGCTCAGCGAAGGCCATGGGGACGAAAGCGGCGGCGCCCACCCAAGTCGTCACCATCGCGGTGCGGCCCGTGCGCCGAAGCACATGGGCCAGCGACCCCAGGCCTTCCTCCTCGTAGCGATGGTAGAGGTGGAGGCTGTGGATGGTGGCATAGGCCAAAGCCGCGGGAAAGGCGAGGACGTTGAAAGGGTTCAACCGCATATGCATCCATTGCATGGCCCCGAGCATCCAAGCCAAGGTGGACAGCACGGGAAGGAATAGCGCCAGGGCGCCGAGCAGGGAGCGGACGGTGAGCAATAGCACCAGAAAAATGGCCAGCAGTCCGAAGGCCAGGGCTTTCCGCAAATCGGGGACCATGCGGGTCGTGAGATCGCCGTACACCACGGGCCAGCCTCCGGCGGAATAGACGCGGCCTCCGGGAACGGTGACGGCGCGCACCGCATGCGCGAAGCGAAGCGAATTCACGCCCTCCCTGGGTTCGCGGGCGGGAAAGGCATAGGTGAAGACTCCCGGCGTTTCGTCGCGCCCCAGGAATTTTTTGCGGTAGTTCTCGGGCAAATCGCGTATTCCCAAGAGACGGGTGGGCCAGTTCGCCGTCAGCTTGATCAAATTGGAGCGCAAGGGTTCCCGGGCCTTTTCCAACACCGCGGGCGTGATGGAAGCGCGCAACCGCGACGCGATGCGAAGTTTTTCCTCTTGATCCGCGGGCAGCAAATCCATCAAGGTGGCGACTTCGCCGACGGCAGTTTCGTCCCCTGCATTCGCGGCCCGCCGCCGCAATTCCTCGGCGATTGCCTGCGCGTCGGCATGGTCGGCGGCCAAGAAAACGGCGGGTTGGCCCAATTCCTCGCCCGCCGCGGCGACGAGGCTGTCGGCCCGGCGGTTGGATTCGGGAAAACCCAGGGCGTTGAAGTCGTATTGGAAAAGTCTTTGCGGTCCTCGCGCCAGAAACAAGGCGGTTAAGACTCCCGCGGCGAGCAGCATGGGCTTGGCGAAGCGGAAGGAGTTTCCGGCATGCCCCGGAAAATTGTAAAGGCGCGGCCCCAGCGGGTGCAACAATCCGGAAGGCTCCACGAGACGTAGCAAGGCGGGAAACACCGCCAGCACCGCGACCAAGGTGCAAACCATGCCGATGCCCGCCATGAAACCGAAATCCCCCATGGCCCGGAAATCCGTGGTGAGGAAGGCCAGAAAGGCGACGGCCAAGGTGAGCAAGCCGGCGGCGATGGCGGGGCCCGTTTCCAGAAGTATGGTTTCGAAGGCGATGGGGGCGCTGAGCCGCTTGCGGCGTTCCTCGGCGTAACGCGCCAGCAGGTGGATGGCGCCGCATAGCCCCAAGCCGACGAGCAGAAGTCCGAGCGGTGTCGATACGATTCCCAAAGGCCCCAACCAGAGCTGGGTCAAGGCCAAGGTCCAGGTCACGGCCATGCCCACGGGAATAAGGGCCAGCAAGGCGCCGATGGGGAAGAGCAGGAAATTCACCAGGAGCAGCACGCCGGACAGGATCAGCGCCGTGCGCGTGGTCCCCAGCACCTGGGAAAACAACCGGCCTTCATTCTGGATATTGCGGAGCACGTCTCCCGTGTAGAGGATTTCCCCCCCTGCCCCCCCGAGGGGGTTTGAGGAAGGGATTGCCGCCGCCGTCTGCACGTCGCGGAAAAAAGACCGGCAGGCGTGGATATCGGTGACGTCGAAGGCGGGATAGATGCGCAGGATCAAGGTGGTCGAATCGGCGGAACCGAGCAAATCCTTGAGGCGCCCGAAGTATTTGGCTTCGAGATCCTCGAAACTGGTGGCGTCAAAGGCGCTTTCCTTTTCCTCCTCGCTGAGGAGGTCCAGGATGAGGGGGTTCCGTTTGGTGCGGTTCACCCAGAACCCGGTTTGCACCCGCCGCTCGATTTCTCGTAAATCGGATAGGGAAATGTACAGGAGCTTGTGGCGTCGATAAAAATCAGCCTCGGTGCGATATTCGAGGAAGTTCACTTCGGGATGGGAGCCGAGATGGCGCGCCAAAGTTTCCACCGCGGCCGCATTGACCCGCGGGTTCGGCGAGTGAACCACCACGGTGAGATGGCCGGCACTGCCGAATTTTTGCCCGAAGCTTTTCCACGCTTTGACGCTTTCCCATTCTCCCGGCAGCAAATCGGAAACCGCCGCGCGCACCTTGAAATCCTTGAGCGGGAAAAGCGCCAGGACGGTGGCGAACAGGGCCGCGGTGAACAGCCAGCCGGGACGGCGTTGCAGCCAGTGGAAGAATTTGCAAAGGGGGGTGAACACCCCGATAATCTACGTTCTTGCACCCATGGCTTCGCGTAAACTTCAGGTGGGTGGGAACCGCAAAAGCATCCACGTCTTCGATCTCGACGACACCTTGATCCGAACCGAGGCGAAAATCCGCGTGCGCGGCGAAGAGGAACGCGAACGCGCACTGACGCCCGCCGAATTCACCACCTACGCGCTTCTGCCCGGCGAAGCCTTCGACTTCCGCGATTTCGCCGACGTGGGAATCCTGGCGCGGGGCATCGTGCTCAAATACACGCGCGCCATCATCGATACGATTGTAGGCCACGGCACCAAAAGCGATTTCGGCATCCTCACTGCGCGCGGGGATAAAAAACTGCACGCGCCTTTTCTGATCCGATTGTTCGCGGCTTTGTTCGGCATCCGTTTACGGAACTCCCTGATTTTTAATCTCTCGGACGAGCGTTTTCTGCGCCACAAGGAAGGCGTGGATTTGCCCGATTCTTTCGGCGGCCGGAAGTTTTCCGCCTTGTCCATCCCCGAAAGAAAAGCGCTGGTGATCGCGCAGGATTTGATGTTGAAGGGTTTCAACGATATTTCGCTGTACGACGACAGCCGCGAAAACCTCGCGAGCTTCAAGAAAATCTTGCACGCCTTTCCGGGCGTGGCGTACAAACCTCATTTCATCGATCCGACCTGGAAGGTGCGGCTGGAGGAATTCCGGCAATCCGGGTCGATGAAGAAAGCGTTGATTCGCGGAAAAGAATCGGCGAGAATCCTTTTGGAAAACCATTCGCGTTTCCGCGACGACGTCGAGGCGGGGATACGGGAGTTGGAAGGGGAGGGGAAGGTGGAGTTGGAGGGCGGGGCGGCGGTGGTAAGGGAAGGGGAGAAGTATTTACTGATGAAGTCTTGAGGTTCGGCCTTGTCGAGCTTCCGGGGCTTGTTCGCCCCACCCCCCGGGAGACTAGGAATGTGTCGACGCCCCCTCCCCTATGAGTGGAGGGGGATTCCAGGGAAAGTATCGATCGCTTTTCCGCCGCAATTCTCCGTACCGCGATAATTATTCGCACAAGAAAATTTCCAGTTCCCCCTCCCCGCATAGGGGAGGGGGCGAATACCGATTCGGGGGGCTCGGGGGTGGGGTGAACAAGCCTCCAACGCCAAGACAGACCCGATCCTCAGCCCCGCATCCAATGCCGAAGCGGAGTTTCGACCCAGGCTGCTACATTTCGGCTTTCCGAAATGAATCCCCCCGCGCTGCGCGATAGAAACTTCGGCATCGTCATCCCCGCCTTTGAGGCCGCCAAAACCCTGGCCAATTTGTTGGAGGACGTGACGGCTCTGATCACACCCGAAAAAGTCATGATCGTGGACGACGGTTCCGCCGACGGCACGGCGGGAGTGGCCGAGGCGAAAAGGGTTTTATGCCTGCGCCATCCGGAAAACCGGGGGAAAGGGGCCGCCCTTATGACCGGGCTTTCGCGCGCGCGCGAACTGGGATGGGAATGGGCCGTGACCATGGACGCGGACGGACAGCATGCCGCCGCGGATCTCCCGCGGTTTTTCGACGCGCGGCCCGGACCGGAAACGGGAATTCTGGTGGGAAGGCGCGAGCGCCGGGGGACTTCCATGCCTTGGCATCGGCGCTTCAGCAATTTCATCACCACCGGGATGGTTTCCCGCCTGGCCGGAAAACCGGTGCATGACGCCCAAAGCGGTTTCCGCGCCTACCGGCTGGATATTCTCGACGCTTTTCCGCGCTCAGGCCGTTTTGAATGGGAATCCCAGGCTTTGATTCTCTCCTGTCGCCGCGGGATTGCGTTGGAACCGATTTCGATCCGTACTCTTTATTATCCCGCCCACGGCAGTCATATGCGTTTGCTGCGGGACAGTTGGAGATTCCTGCGCATGGCCTGGGGGCTGGCATGGATCTCCTGACCCGGGCGCGCCGCGAAATGGCGGACGGCGTGCTGCAACGCCTGGGAGTTCAGGACGAGGAATTGCGCCGCATCCTCCGGGAGGTTCCGCGGCATTCGTTCCTGGATTCGGCGTTGAGCGATAAGGCATACCAGGATACGGCCTTGCCCATCGGGTACGAGCAAACCATTTCGCAGCCCACCATGGTGGCCTTGATGACCCATCACCTAGGCCCACGCCGCGGCGACAAGATCCTGGAAATCGGCACCGGTTCCGGCTACCAAACCGCCATTCTGGCCCATTACACTCCGCGGTTGTACACCGTGGAGCGCGTCGCCGAACTGTCTCGCCGCGCGCAGGACCTGCTGGAGCAGCTGGGATTCCGCAACGTCATCTACAAGATCGGCGATGGCAGCGCCGGGTGGGCCAGCTGGGCGCCTTACGATCGCATTTTGGTGGCGGCCGGGGCTCCCGCGGTTCCGGACGTTTTGAAAAAACAATTGGCCGACGGGGGGCGCTTGCTCATTCCCTGCGGCGATCGCGAAGTGCAGAAGTTGCTTTTGATCGAACGCCGCGGCGACGCCTTCAAGGAAACCGATCTGGGCGATTGCCGTTTCGTCCCCTTGCTCGGCGCCCAGGGA
>JBGPFT010000189.1:0-5048 GCA_041483475.1 Fibrobacteria bacterium
GGGACACTTCGCGGTCCCCGATGCAAACCCGCCCGGAATCGCCGCGAATCATACCGATGATCATGTAAAAGGAGGTGGTCTTGCCCGCGCCGTTGGGCCCGAGCAAGCCCACCACTTCGCCTTGCTCGACATGGAAGGAAACGCCGTCCACCACCCGGCGGCCGCCGTAACTTTTGACTAGGGATTCCGCCCGGATGCTTTTCATTTTTTCCCGTTCCCCGCCGTACCCGTTTTTTTTGCTCGGGACAGTCCGCGGCCCTCGTAGGTTCCCCGCGCGTTGCCCCGCACCAAAACCTCATCGATCTTTCCTTCCTTGAAAGCGAAGGCGATGGTATCGCCTTGGGCCTGGTTCTTTCCCTTCAAGGAGTCGTTCTCGAAATGATAATAGGTGCTGCGCGCCGAACCCAGCACATCGGCGTCATGGACCTTGCGCTCGCGGAAACGCAACACCATGTAGTCCCCGCTCATGCGGTTGACGTATTCGGGCCGATCCACGTCGTAATAGGTGCCCGTGGCGCGCCGGAAAACCTGGACGCTTTCGACGGCGCCCTCGCGGAAAGCCAGCCGCAGCGAATCCCCTTCCACCCGGGATTTTCGGGCGCGGGTCGAATCCGTGGCCTGCTCCAGGGACAAAGCCTCAGCCTTGCCTTGGACCAGCAGGCCGCGCAGCGCTTCGCCTTTCAGCGCCAAACGCATGAGCAAACCCTTCACCTCGCTGTTTTCCACTTCCACCTTGGGATCCTGGGACAGGAACATCGAGTCGGCCTTTTGCCGGTACTCGGCATGACCGCAAGTGATGCGCAGATCCCGCCGGGAGATGAAGACCTTGCCCGAAGCCTCGGCCACACCGGTGGAATCGTTGGAGCGCAAGGTAGTCCCGCGGATGGACAAAGTATCCGGGGTTTTAGTTCCGACCGTATCGCCGGGTTTGACTTGGTAAAGGCGGCGCACCTCGGGATGCCCGGTGAGGACGGCGTCGTGGCGCAGGCGATCGTAAGTGAGATGATCTCCCCGTCCTTCCATCTCGCCGCTGGAGTCGCGGAAAAAGACCCGGCCTTGCGCCAAGGCCTGGTTCTTGGATTTGTCGTAGGAACCCCGATCCGCAGTGAGCAAGGCTCCGCGCTGGGTGATGCGCATGCCCGCTTCGCAATTGACGCGGTTCTGCTCGCGCTGCCATACGGCGCGATCGGTTTCGAAGTGCAGGTTGCCGTGGTGGAAGCGCACATGTCCGGTGAGGATGTATTCGCCCCGGGTCCGAAAGCCTTCCATGTGATCGGCGTTTTCCATGACCAGGGGTTCCTGTTCTGTCGGCGGTGGGGGCGCGGCATGCCGTGCCCCCACCGCCGCAACGACTAGGCATATCAACAGGGTTCCGGATCGCATCGCTACAGTTTATCCGCTTCAACCTTCTGGAATACGCCGCGGACATCGGAAAGGATTTGCCAGTTGTTCAGGTTGGCGTCGGAGACGAAGCCCTTGCCGGTGAGCACATCCCCGTTCTCGGACACCACGCGCACGCGCGCCTCGGTGCTGACCTGGTTCAAGGTCTTGTTCCAGCGCAGGGAATCGGTTTGCAAATCCATGCCCTTGCGCGAATGGCCGTGTACGCGCCCCTTGGCCATGAGGAAATTCACGGGTTCGTCCACCGTCCCCGAATCCGCCGTCACCGACACCTGTTGTTTTCCCAGGCTGTCGTAAACGACGAGATCGATGGGCTGGGCGCGGATGAGATCGCTTTTCGGCCATTTCACCATATGCATGGTCGTGAGCCGCCAACTAAGTCGCGAGCCGTCATGCATATCCAGCACCGTGGTGTCCCGGTATTCAGCCAGCGGCAATTCCTTTGCCGCGCCGCCCGCATCCTCCTGTTGTCCGACTTTGGCGCAACTCCAAAGCCAGATCGCCGTCAGCATCCAACGCATGGGCGAAAAATACCATGTTTGGGATGGGTTCCTATATTCAGTTCCCTTGGAAGCCCGCAAAGATCTCACGCAGGGGGCGATTCTCCCTCATATCCTGCGCATGTCGCTGCCGATCCTGATCGGCATGTCGGCGCAAATGGCCCTTAACGTCATCGACGGGATCTACGCGGGGCGTCTCGGCATGGCCGCCAGCATGGCGGTGCTGAATTACGGCTTTCCCGTGTTTTATCTGCTCTTCGCCTTCTTCAACGGCCTCAGCATCGGCACCAATTCGGTATTGGCCCGTTATATCGGGGCCAAGCGCGAGGCCCTGGCGGAAAACACCCTCGGCCAAATCCTGTGGGTTTGTCTCGTGATTTTCCTCGTGGCGGTGGCGATTTACCCCTTGGGCATGCCGCGCTATCTGGCCTTTCTCAAGGCCAACGAGGAAACTTCCCGGTTAACCAATCAATTTCTTTCCTTCCTGCTACTGGGCATGCCGTTCACCTTGATCTCGCTGTCGCTGGGCGGCGGGCTCAGGGCCGAAGGCAACATGCGCGCCCTGGCCTCGGCGCAAATGCTGGCCGTGCTCGTCAACATCCTCGTCGCCCCCTTCTTCATCTTCACGAACTTTCGCTTCCTCGGCCTGACCTTCCACGGCCTCGGTTGGAGCGTGAAAGGCGCGGGCCTGGCCAGCACGGTCGCCAACGCGTTGGCGGCCCTGTACATCGCCAGGCTTTATTTCGCGGGTAAAACCCGCCTGCGCTGGGTGAAAAAGCCGGCCTGGAACGATCTGGAGGGCGTGAAGGGGATTTTCGCCGTGGGAGTGCCTTCCAGCGTTTCCCAAATCCTGATCGGCGTCAATTGGATCCTGATGACCCGCCTGGCCGCGGGCTTCGGGGAAACCGCCGTGGCCGCCATCGGCATCGGCGGCCGCCTGGATTTGCTGTCGGTGTTCCCGGCCCTCGCGGTGATGACTTCCGTGCTCACCTTGGTGGGCCAGAATTTCGGCGCCCATCGCTATGATCGCGTCCGCGCCACGGTGCGCGTCGGATTGATGACCGCCTTCATCGGCCTCACCGGAATTTCCCTCCTGGTCTTCGCCGTGCGCCATGCGCTGATCGGCCTGTTCCACCAGGACGCGATCACCCAGGCCGCCGCTTTGCATTACCTGAGTTTCCAATGCCTGGGCTACGGCTTGATCGGGATCAACATCGCCTGCAGCGGTGCGTTCCAAGGGTTGGGGCGCGGGCTCCCCTTCCTCTTCCTCACCACCATGCGGCTTTTGGCCTTGACCTTGCCCCTGGCCTATATCCTGTCGCGGCATCTCGGCGAATACGGCCTGCATTATGCCCCCGTATGCGCGAATCTCGTCACCGCCGTCATTGCCGGGTTTTGGATCCTGGCCGCGACGCGGAAGCTGGACGAATCGGAAGCTGCGGCCGGCAACGCCTCCTGATCCCATGAACGCGAATCCGGATTCCGCCGTTTCCGAGTTGCGCCTGCAGGTGCGCTATTCCGAAACCGACGCCATGGGTTTCGTGTACTACGCGAATTACCTGGTGTATTTCGAGGTGGCCCGCACCACGGCCTTGGCCGAATTGGGACACCCTTATTGGGAAATGGAAAAACAAGGCGTGCGCATCCCGGTGCTGCGGGCGCATTGCGAATACCTGAAACCGGCGCGTTATGG
Source organism: Fibrobacteria bacterium (assembly GCA_041483475.1). Lineage (GTDB taxonomy): Bacteria > Fibrobacterota > Fibrobacteria > UBA11236 > UBA11236 > UBA11236. Next base: position 3,595 of record JBGPFT010000189.1, read on the forward strand.
GGATGCGCTGGTGTTCCGCACCCTCCGCTCGCGCCTGGGCCATGCCCGCATCCGCTTCGATTACGAGGTGCGCCGCGAAGACGAAAACGCCTTGTTGGCCAGAGGTTTCACGGAACACGCCTTTATGGGCCGGGACGGAAAGCCGTTGCGGCCCCCGGGGAGTTTGGCGGGGTTGTTTCCCACCGCCTAGCGCGGTTTGGCACCAATAATCACGTTTTTCGAATTGTCGCGATTTCTCCAAAAAACGTTGATTTTTTTCTTTCCACCACTCATAATATCCCTGTCCCCCATCCGGGGAGAACTGCCGTTCCGGAGGGATGCAATGCCTGACCCGCTAATCCGGATTCTCCACTTGGAGGATGACCCCCAGGACGCGGAATACATCGAATCCCTCCTGAAAGCGGATAAACTGATTTGTGAAGTGAACCGGGTGCAGGATCGGGAGGGATTCTTGATCGGGCTGAAGGAACCGTGGCGGCCGGACTTGATCCTTTCCGATTTCACCCTGCCCGCTTTCGACGGGTTGAGCGCATTGTGGGAGGCCCGCGAAAAGGCGCCGGACATTCCCTTCATCTTCGTCTCCGGATCCATGGGCGAGGGGTTCGCGATTGACTGTCTTAAGCAGGGGGCCGTGGACTACCTGCTCAAAGACAAGCTGGCCAGGCTGCCCGCGGCCATACGCCGGGCCTTGGACGAGAGCCGGGGGCGGCAGGAAAAGAAACAGGCGGAAGAACAACTCCTGTATAGCGCCTCCCATGACCGGCTGACGGGATTGACCAACCGCACTTTTTTCCAGCAACACCTTCAGGAGGCGTTAGCGCGTTCGACGCAGAAGTCCTCCCCTCCCCCGGCCATCGCCATTGTCGGCCTGGACGATTTCAAAACCATTTGCGACGGCTTCGGTTGGGAAGCCGGCAATTCCCTCCTGCAAGCCGTCGCGGGATTCATCCGCCGGGAAGCCCCTTCGGCAAAGCTCATCAGCCGCATCGGCGGCGACGAATTCGCCCTGCTGTTTGAAAGCCCCGCGCACACCGCCAACCTGGTGCACGCCATGGAAGAATTGCAATCGGCTTTCCGCAAGCCGCTGCCGTGCCAGGGGCAGGACCTCTACCTGAGCGCGGGCGTCGGGATGGCCCACGGATCCCCCCACTACGGTTCCGCGGAGGAAATGCTCCGCGATTGCGAAAACGCCCTGCACCACGCCAAGGCTTCCGGAAAATCCGGCCGCGTGACATTCGACCCCGCCATGCACCGGCAAACCGTTGCGCTGTTGTCCGTGGTCAACGAACTTCGCCAGGGCATCCAAAGGCAGCAGTTTTGCGTCCACTACCAACCCGTCGTGGATTTGGCCTCGGGGGCGGTGTCCGGATTCGAAGCCCTGGTGCGCTGGCAGCATCCGCGCCGGGGCCTGGTTCAGCCCTTGGAATTCATCCCGGTGGCGGAGCGCCTCCACC
>JBGPFT010000190.1:0-4976 GCA_041483475.1 Fibrobacteria bacterium
ATTTCCACCAGCGGTGGCCCCACGGTTGGCAACGTGCATACGCAAATGCCGCTCGGCGGCCCCTACTTGAACGCTTTCCAAATCAGCCAGGTAAAGAAGTGGATCGATCACGGAGCGCCGCGGAATTGAAGGGCCGGAAGCGATGAATTCGAGAAGATTTTTCCTGCTTTTGGCTTTGTTCTCGGTAGGAGTCCGGGCCGAACCCTATATCGCCGTGCGCACGGGCTTCAAATGCAGCCAATGCCATGTGAATCAAACCGGCGGGGGCAAGCGCACCGAATACGGCTTCGTCTATTCGCAGTACAAACTTTTGATGAAGTCGGCAGTGACCGAGGCCCGGCCCTTCTCCTTCGATCCCAAACTCAACGCCTCGGTTTCGGTCGGGGCGAATTTCCGCATGCTGCAAAGCCACACCTTGGATTATAAGTGGACCCCGCCGGCCGGGGACACGGCCAACAAACCCGTGGATTTGTCCTCCAAGGACGACGCCTTGCCGAGCGAAGGTAATCTGTATTTGCAATTCGATTTGGTCCGGAATTTTTTCACCTTCTATCTCGACCAGACCATGTCCTCCGGAAATCGGGAAATGTGGGCCTTGATGCGTTTGCCGGGACGAACCTACGTCAAGTTCGGGAACATGCTCTTGCCGTACGGTTATCGGCTCATGGACGACGAAGCCTTCGTGCGCAAAAATACAGGCTACACCTATGGCACGACGGGGCTTGGGTATGAAATGGGCTTCGAACCCGGCCCGTTATCCTTGGTCGTCAACGTCACGCCCACCCGGCTTTCCTCGGTGGGATCCTTGGTGTTCAATAATATGCCGGTGGTCCGGACTTTTCGCGTCGGCGGATCCTACGGAACCAAGCTCAAAAAAGCGGAGCGGGACAAGGACAACACTAAGGGCGCATTCGCGGGTTTTTCCCTGGGCATGTTCACCGTGCTGGCCGAGCGCGATTTCAGCCGCAAAGAAGACTCGGTGGATAAAGTGGCCGATTTCGCCGAAATCGATTTCCTCCCGACCCAGGGTTTGAATTTCAAAACCACCTATGAATATCTCTGGCCGGACAAAAAAATTCCGATGGCCCGCAGCGGCATGCGCCGCTTGGTATTTGGCGTCGAATCTTTCGTGACGCAATTCCTGCAATTGGGGCTTTATTACCGGAAAAACGACGCGCTGCCGCAAATGGACACCCCCAACCAGGATGAAATCGTCGGCAGGCTCCACGCGTTTTTTTAGGATGAAAAACGGATATTAACTGGAGGTTTGACATGAACAAGGCGCATAAACTCCTCTCACTCCTTTTGATCGGCGCGGTGGCCGCGTCGGCCGGCGGGTCCATTTCCGGCACGGTGAAGGCCAAGGCCAAGGCGGACGAGGAAAAAATCGTGAAGAAAAATCCCGAAACCTGCGGCGCCAAGATCAAGGCGCAGAAGTTCGTCATCGGGGCGGGCGGCGGAGTGCAATACGCCGTGGCCATGCTGACGGACGTGAAGGACGGCAAGCCCATGGCCGCCCCGGCGGATTTGCTTTACGATAACGTGGGTTGCAAATTCGAGCCGCATGTCTTGGTGGCTCCCCTGGGCGCTACCCTGAAGGTGCGCAACAGCGACGACATGCTCCACAACTCGCATTTCTTCCTCATGGACGGAGCGCTGAAAAAAAATCTCGTCAACATGGCCTTGCCCAAAAAAGGCCAAGTCGTGGAGAACACCAAAATCCTCCGCAAGGAAGGGCTGGTGTCGGCGCAATGCGACGCCCATGACTTCATGCAGGGCTATATCTGGGTTTTGCCGAATGCCTACGGAGCGGTGACCGGAGCCGACGGCTCCTTCAAGTTGTCCGACGTTCCGCCCGGATCCTACACCCTCAAGGTGTGGCATGAGGCTTTGGGCGAGAAAACCGCGAAGGTGACGGTGGAGGAAGGCAAGGAAGCCAAGGTCGCGATAGACCTTTAAGTATTCGCTGTCCAGCGCGGTGGGAGCAACCATGAACGAACACCGCAACGCGCTGCTGCCTTACTTGGTGGCGGTAAACCTCACCAAGCGTTGCAACCTCGCCTGCGCCCATTGCTATATGGACGCGGATCGGCGCATGGCGCCAAATCCCGATGAGTTGAAAAGCGGCGAACTCAAATCCCTTTTTAAGCAAATCGCCGGGCGCGCGCCCGGGACTATTATCGTGCTTACGGGCGGTGAGCCGTTGCTTCGCCCTGATTTGCCGGAGCTCGTGTCGGAGGGAGCCGATGCCGGGTTGCGCATGGTTTTGGGAACCAACGGGCTCATGTTGACTTCGGATCGGGTCGCCGAACTCAAGGGCCGCGGCTTGCAAGGCGCGGGCATCAGCCTGGATTCCACCCATCCCGCCGGGCACGATTCTTTTCGCGGCCTGCCGGGCGCCTTCGAAAAAACCGTGGCGGGAATCAAGGCTTGCCGTGAGCAGGGAATACACGTGCAAGTACATTTTTCGGTGGTAAGGCATAACCTCGGTGAAATCGAGGGCATTGTGGACCTGGCGCAGGAATTGGGCGCCGCCATCGTGAATTTCTTTTTCCTGGTTTGCGTGGGGCGCGGCGAACGCGCGCTGGATCTCGATCCGGAGACCTACGAGGTGACACTCCGGAAAATCGCGCGCATCCAGCGCGAGCGCAAGGGCATCATGGTGCAAAGCCGTTGTACCCCGCATTTCAAGCGCATCCTGTACGAGGAGGATCCCGCTTCCCAGTTCACGCGCGCCGAGGGCTATGACGGCGGCGGGTGTCCGGCCGCCACCCATTATTGCCGCATCGACCCGCAAGGCGAGATGACGCCTTGCCCCTATATGGAGCTTTCCGGCGGGAATATCCGGCATCGGGGCTTCTGGGAAATATGGGATGACGCCCCGTTGTTCCAATCCTTCCGAAAACCCGAGCTGCTGCAGGGGAAATGCGGGGCTTGCGAGTTTAAGACCATGTGCGGTGGCTGCCGGGCGCGCGCGCTGGCGCAAACGGGAAATCTCATGGCCGAGGATCCGAATTGCCTTTATGAGCCGAAAGGCGGGCCATTGATTGAAAGCCGTTTGGAACCCGGGTCCGAAGAGGCGGTGTGGACGCCGGCGGCGCGGGAACGGTTGGGGAAAATGCCGTTGTTCATCCGCACCATGGTGAAGCGTCGTTTGGAGAAACGGGCGAAGCTCGAAGGCGTGCCCATCACCCCCGAGCTGATGCAACGTCACCGTGAGGAACGGGAAGCCGAACTCGGGATTAAATTTCGGGAAGAAAAAATCACCCCTGCGCTCACGGAGGCTTGGAGAAAATCATGAATACAGCCGCGGCCCAAATCCACCGGTTGCAAAATCCCATACGCGTCGAGGGCGATACCGTATCTTTCACCTCGTTAGGTGAAGCCCGGACTTTTCCTCTGGTCCCGCTACCCGATCGCATGCTCGATTGGATGGAACAGGGGCGTCGCAACACCTACGATAAACTGCTGCAAAAGGGCGGCGGGTCGGTTCCCTTCGCGTCTCATCACTTGCCGGTGGTGGTGACCTGGTCCGAGGGACAGGGTTTCCCTTTCAACTGCTCCAATAAGGGCGTGGGGCATTTGCCTAAACCCGAATACCTGAAGGAGTACACCGAGAAGCTCCAATCCGTGCTTGCCAGCACCGCTGGGCGGCCCTGGGAGGAATCCATGCGGGAGCGCATCGCGGCGGTGTCGAGTTTTTATTTCAACAGGAAGGCCATCGATTCCCGCTGCTTGACCACGTTGGAGATCTTCGAGAAAAACACTTATCACAACCTGACCCGCAATCCGATAGCGGCCATCCATTATACCGGAAACTCCCCGGATTTCATGAGTTTCCAGGTGAATTGCGCCGTGGAGGTGATAGGACCGGACGATCCTCGCCACACGTTCATCCAATCGGTACGGGTCATGTTCGAATTCAACGATTTCCATATCGCCCAGGAGGAATTTCCCTATGCCTACCTTCTGTGGATTACCTCGGTGCAGGACAAGACCCCGTTCCGAGTTCCCGAGAAATCGGATAAATTCATTCCCATTAAGGCCCTGGGCGGACTTGAATGGGATCCCGATGCCATCGAATCAGTGCAGCGCGCGCCGGGCATGATCCGTCAATTCATCACCGAGCAAATCGAAAAGTATGCCCGCCAGCGGGGATTCACCCGCGTCGACATGAAATTAATCCGGGAGGCCCGCGAGGTTTTGGAAAGGCCCAGGCGGGAAAAAGCCAAAGAAGAAGAAGAATCCAAGCCCGTCATCACCCAAGATAAGCAGGAGGCCGAGGGAGCCGCGCTTGATAAAATCGACCGGTCTTACCGTTGTCCCGCTTGCGGCTTTTTACATCACGGGAATCGGCCGGAAAAATGTCCGGTATGCGGCCGTGGGGGCGAGATGTTCAGGGTGGAAAGCCATGAGGTGAAGTGGACGGAGGAGGCCCTGGCCCGTTTGGGCAAAGTTCCCGAAGGGTTCATGCGCCAGGCGACGAAAAGCGCGGTGGAAAAATTCGCGCAGGAAAACGGGCATGGCGCCATTTCCTTGGAAGTCGTCGAAGGCGGACTGGTCAAGGCTCGGGAAATGATGCGCGAGGCGATGGAAGGCAAAGCGTGATTCCTTAAAGCGGTTGGAGGTTTTGGTAACCGATGGCCGCGTCCACGACGCCCAGCAGCACGTCATGGGTCAGGTACAACCTGCGCCACTGGCTGCGATCGAAAGCTTTAAGTTTGGCCACGCGATCGGGGCGCAATTTGCCGCTTGCGTCGAGGAAAAACCTCTTTTCGCTTTCCATGAGCATGGACAGGGCCTGATCGGTTTTATCCGCCTGCACCAAGTCGAAGAACTCCTTGGATTTCAGCCACAGATTCGAAACCGGCGGTTCCAAGAGCAGCACGACTCCCGTGAGGCGGCCGTCCTTCAAGGTCAGGGCGTCCAGATCGCATTCCTGGATTCCCAACAGGCGGGCCTTGCTCACCGCCTTG
>JBGPFT010000191.1:0-4969 GCA_041483475.1 Fibrobacteria bacterium
ACGAGTTTCTGGAGTATGTGCAAATCGCGAACCGCCATGAGGGCATCGGCGCCGGAACCCGGTATGCCGAGCCTTTCGTGTGCGTAAAATCCCTTCTGTGACCGAAACCTGCATCGTCCTGGCCGGCGGCCGCGGCACGCGGCTGCGGGATATTTCCGGGGGGGCGAACAAGCATACCTGCGTGATCGCCGGAAAGATGGCGCTGGAACACGTGTTGGATCCCGTGTTTTCGTCGCCTTCGGTGCGGAAAGTGACGGTGGTCGTCCAGCCGCATGATCGGGATTGGATGCGGGAATTCCTGGAGTCCATCGGCCGTTCCGACATTCCCGTCCGCTTCCAGCCGGAGCCCAATGGAACCTTGGCCGCGGTGCAATGCGCGCTGCCCGAGGTGGACACGGAGGTGTTCTCCGTGCATTACGGCGACAATATTTTCGGTTGGAACCGCCTTCCGGACGCCACGGGTTTCACGGAGGAGTCGGCGGCGGAATTGTATGCCTTAAAAGATCTTTCCAATTTCCACCAATACGGGGTGATCGACGCGGAGGAGATGGAATCCGGGCTGCGGGCCATCGCCTTGGTGGAAAAACCCGCGACCTTGGACGGATTCCGGAACCCTAGCATCCTCACCGGCTTTTTCCGTTTCCGCACCCGCGCCTTTCTCGCGGCCGCGGAGGGGGTGCCCCTGTCCCCGCGCGGGGAGTTCGAATTGACGGACGCGGTGCGGCGGCTGATGGATCCGCCGTTTCGCACCACGGTGCGTTCCGCGGGCGAATACTGGATCGATTTCGGCACTCCCGAAAAATTTTACCGCGCCGAGGAGATCTTGCGGAAGCGGCCCGGGCTTTAGCCCCGCGGATTTTTGCGGGGGAAATTCCCGAAAACCTGGATTTTGTAGCGCTTGACCGTGAAGCCTTCGCGGCGGGTCAGCTCGCGGAGGGCGGCTTCGAGCTTCGCGCTGGCGACTTCCTTCACTTCTCCGTTCTGGGAATCGATAAGATGGACATGCGGTTTGGCGCCCAAGTCGATTTCGTAATGGGTGTGGCCATGCCCGAAATCCGACTCGGAAAGGATGCCGGCTTCCACCAGATGGCTCAGGGTCCGGTACAAAGTGGCCCGGGAAACCTTGAGCCCCGTGCGCTGCATCTCGAACAAAAGCTCGTCGGCGCTGAAATGACCCTGCTGGGCGAAGATGAATTCCAACAGCGCGGAGCGCTCCTTGGTCAGGAGCATCCGGTTCCGCCTGAGGAATTCCGCGTACAGGATTTGGGCGGAGGAAAGCGGTGCGCGCGTTGCGGTCACGGCGAAAAAGGTAGGAATTCGAAAAACAGCACGCCTTCGCATTTGCCCCGGCGTGACTCCAGGTATTCCCGGAAATCCTGGGCGGAAACGGCGCCTTTGATCTGGCCGGCATGCCACAGCGTTGGCCGACCCGACTTCGTTTCCACGAATCCCGTATGCGTCACGTCCAATCCCTCGATGCGGGTGACGAAGGCCACTCCCAGGAAGCAATCGCCCAGGTTCCAAGCGCCGGCTAGGTGCAGGGCTTTTTCATAGGGAAGATAGGGGAATTCCAACACCGGATCCGGCCCGGAAAATGGGAGGCCGCGGGAAGCCAGAAGTTTCGTTTTGAAAAGCGTTTTATGGACCAGCGTATCCCCCGGCATCCGCAAAATGCGGAACCGCTTCGGGTTGTTCCCCAACCAGTCGCCCACGAAAAAGTGATTGCGCGTGGCGAAGCTCACGGTGTCGCCTCGGTAGCGGACGGGCAGTATGGCCGGGATGAGGTCGGCGGGCCGGCGGGCCAGGGACAGGGCGATGACGGATTCGATGTAGGTGACGCAATCGAAACGGCTGAAGTCCAGGATGGGCCGGGGATCGACGGATCCGTAGCGCCCCTCGCCCGTGGGGCCGAGGAAATAGGGAACGCCTTCCAGCGCATGGGCGAAATAGCGGAGGCGGTCCAGGTACGGGGAGGGAGAGTCGGGGCGGGCGAGCAGCTTGAAGGCGGAGGCCAGAGCGGGACGCTCCTTGTTGGCCCAGCGCGCGACGACCGAGAACAAGGTGTCGGCTAGGCGGGCGGCGGATTCGGGGGAACCGTGGAAGTCGTTGATCAGGGAGGCCATCGCCAACGTGTCCCCGTCCAGGCCGAAGATGTAGCCGCACAAGCCTTGCACCCGGGCGATGGATCCGGTTTTATACCGGATGAGTTCTTCGTCGGCGAAGGCGTGCAGCCGATTCCCCGTGGCGCCGTCCAGTCCCGGCTGCGCCAACGAGGCGATATAATCGCCGCCGAAGCGATGCCGGGCCATGCGGGCCAGGAGCAGTGCCAGGGCGCGCGGCTTCACCCGGTTCAAATGGGACAGGCCGCAGGCGTCGTGCAAATCGAATTCCGTGGTGTCGAGCCCGAGCCGAGCCAGGAATTCCTTTTCCGCCCGGATCCCGGCCTCGGCGCTGCCGTCCCCGTGTACGCGTTTTCCCAGGTGGCGCGACAGCATTTCCGCGTGCAGGTTCTGGCTGCGCTGGTTGGTTTCCTCCACCAAGGCGATGAGAGGCGCGGTGGTGAGCCGATAGGATTTGATGAGAGGGGAATCGGCGACGGTGGAATCTTCCAGAAAGGCGATCCCCCGTTGCTTCATCGCCTCGATCAGGGCCGCCCGAAAATATAGGGGCGGGTTCCGTACCGGGAGGAGGAAATCGCTTTCGGGGGCGTTGGATCCCACGCGTCCCGTCAAGGTGATGACGGTGGAATCGTCGCGCTGGAAAACCTTAACCTTGCTTTTCGTCCCCGGAACCGTGCGCGTCCGGTTGACGACGCGGACATAGCCGACCTCGGGGATTACCGTTGCGCGCGGCGGCTTTCCCATTTCCTCCGCCGGGGTCAAGGTCAAAGTGAAGGCGTTGTCGTTGTAGGAAAGGGCGGAGATTTCGGCCCCGTACCAAGTGTCGAAATGATGGCGGCTCCAGGCTTCGGGCCGCCTTGGCCCCGTGAAAAAAGTGTCGGAAACGTCCACCCGTCCCCGCAAGATGTCCACCCCCAGGCGCTTCAAGGAATCGGCCCAGGGCAGCAGCGGGGCCAGGGGGTCGGGGAAGAAGCGATCCGAAATGTTGGGGTCGCCGCCGCCGATGGCGCGCAAAGATCCCGCCAACGTCCGGCCTTGCAGAGCGCCGCTTACCTCCAAGGTCGTGGCGGGATATTCGTTGACCGGGAAAGCGTCCAGCGCCGCCGCGGTGACCACCAGCTTCAGGCAGGAGGCGGGCGCAAACCAATCCGTGTCGTTCCATTCCGCTTCGAAGCGCTGGTGGCGAAGGGAATAGATCGCCACTCCCATGCGGCCCCGCACGCGGGTATGCGCCGCGCTGTCCCGCAATTCGCGGAGCAGAAGGGGAGAAACATTTCCGTCGACTTGCCATTCGGCTTCGGCGGCGAAGCAGGGGGTGAGGAGGAGGGAAAAAACGGCCAGGGTTTTCATTTCCCCGCCAGTTTTTTAAAATCCTCGAAGTAATTCGGATAAGTCTTACGCACACAGCCGGGATCGCGGATGGTGATGGGAATACCCCCCAGGGAAGCTAGGGAAAAACACATGGCCATGCGGTGATCGTCGTAGGTGTCGATTTCAGCCGGGAGGATTTTCGCAGGTGGATGGATGACGAGGTAATCCGAACCTTCCTCCACCGTCGCTCCGACCTTGCGTAACTCCGTCGCCATGGCCTTGATGCGATCGGTTTCCTTGAGGCGCCAATTGCCGATGTTACTGATCCGAGTTGGGCCTTTCGCGAATAAAGCGGTAACGGCCAAGGTCATGCCGGTATCGGACATGAGATCCATGTCGGCGTCGATGCCCCGCAGACCCCGTAGGGGCAAGCCGCGGCTTGCCCCTACGGGGCGTGAAACGGTAATCCAATGGGGACCGTATTCAACCTTGGCGCCCATGCGCTTCAATATTTCGACGAAACGGATTTCTCCTTGGATCGAATCCTTGACAAGTCCCCTCATCATTACCGGACCGCCAGCGATGGCCCCGGCGGCAAGGAAATAGGAGGCGGAGGAGGCGTCGGGTTCCACGCGATAAGTTCCGCCCCTGATGAGATACCCATTATTGGGAGGGTCGATCCAGAATCGCCGGTAACCGTCCCGCTTGACTTTTCCTTGGAATTGCTGCATCACATTCAAGGTGAGATCCACGTAGGGTGCGGACACCAAATACCCATCTACTTCCACCTCCGCGGCGCCGCGACACAAGGGCAAGGCCATGAGCAAACCCGTGGTGAACTGACTGGAGAGATCGCCCCGGATACGCGCGTGACCGCCCGCGAGGCCGCGGGCTTCGATGCGAAGTGGCGAAAATCCCTCCTTTCCCTCGTAGACGATCCGGGTTCCTTCCGGTCCCGCCAAAAGACGCAATGCATCCACCAAATCCCCGATGGGCCGCTCGCGCATGCGGGCCACGCCGTCAATGCGGAAGACACCTTCGCCTGCAGCCAACAGAGCCGTCAAGATGCGTGTTGCTGTGCCGGAGTTTCCGAGAAACAAGGAGGTTTCGCCGCCGGGAGCGCGAAAATTTCCGCCCAACCCTTCGACGCGGATTCCACCCTTGATCTCTTGCATGCGGACGCCGAGTTGTTCCAGCGCCTTCCGCATGAGCGATACATCCTCGCCGTCCGGGAGATTGGTGAGCAGAGTAGATCCCTTCGCCAGAGCCGCCAATGGCAGCACTCGGTTGGCGATACTTTTAGATCCCGGCGGGGTTACCCGCCCGGAGAAATGGGAAACCGGAGGCAATATCTTATCCATCGGGTGCAAACGTAAAAACGGGCTAGATGAAATCGCGGTTGACCAAGGTCCCCCGGTTGAGCTGGATGCGGCGATAGGGCAAGGTGGCGATGAGGTTATAATCATGGGTGGCCATGAGCACGGCCGTGCCGGAAGCGTGGATTTCCTGGAAAATCTTGAGCACTTCGCCCGAAGTGC
>JBGPFT010000192.1:0-4966 GCA_041483475.1 Fibrobacteria bacterium
AAACTCCAAAAATGCTGCGCGAGGACGTCGAGCAAGGCCGTTTTGGAAATTTCACCCCCTATGAAACTTCCTTCGGCGTCCGCCTGGCCAATCTTCCCGACGTACTCGCCTTCGCAGCTTTTCACGAGGCCCAGCATTTCGGAATCATGACGGCGTTGAGAAAATTGACCCGGATCCCCTAGTCCCTCTTTCGGTTCTAAGCTACCCTTAGCGCATGGCTGATCCCAAGCCCACCGGCAACGGCGCGCCCATGCCGGGCTACGAACCAGCCCCCATGCTGGCGGAACGCATGCCCACCGGTTCCACGGATTCCAGTATGTTTTCCGGCCCCGTTCCCTCCGATCCTTTTCATTCGGATCCTTTCGTGGGCCGCATGGTGGGCAATTGCCGCATCCTCGAGAAGATCAACGAAGGCGGCAGCAGCTTCATCTACCGCGCCGTCAACGTCAACTTCAACCTGGAGAGGGTGATCAAGATCCTCAAGCCTTCCCTGGCCGACGATCAGGAGTATTACGATCGCTTCAAGCAGGAGGCGCAGCTCACCGCGCGCCTCGATCACCCGAACATCCTGCGCGTATTCGACACGGGGGAAATTGGGCGGCAGTTCTTCATCGAGATGGAGTACATGGAGGGCCAGACCCTGCGCGAGTTCCTGAACCACCATCACCGCATCCGCGAAGTCGACATCCTCCGCATCGCCGTCCAAATCGCAGAGGCTTTGGATTACGCCCACAACGCCCGCATCCAGACGCCCACCACTGAAGAGGTGCTGCACGGCATCCTGCATCGCGACCTCAAACCCGAGAATATCATGTTGCCCACGGGCGGCGGCCTCAAGCTCATGGACTTCGGGGCGGCCAAGCCCTTGAGCCTGAATCACAAGACTTTGCAAGGCACCATCGTCGGTACGCCGCATTACATGTCTCCCGAGCAGATCAACGGCGAGGCGCTGGACGCGCGCAGCGATTTCTTCAGCCTGGGCGTGGTGCTTTACGAGCTGTGCACGGGAAAGCGGCCCTTCGACTCCGAGAACCTGGCCGCCTTGCTGGCCCGCGTCGACGCCTGCAAGTTCGAATTGCCGCGCAAGCTGCGTCCTTCCCTGTCTCCGCTCACCGAGGAGATCATCGAGAAGCTGCTGTCCAAGAAGCCGGAACATCGCCCGGCCTCGGCCAAGGAAATCCTCGAGTCCCTGCAAATCGCCCATCATGCCATGCAGCAATGGGGCACCGGCGCCCGCGCCAAGATTCCGTTTTCGCTGCGTCGCCTCTACCCCACTTTGGCGCTGGGCTTCAGCGTTTTTTCGCTAACCGTGTCCGTTCTGCTGACGGCGCGCTTTCTCCCGCTTTTGCGCAACCCCGCCGAACTCAAGAATCATTTCTCGGCCCTGGTGGCCAAAGGCATCGATGCGGAGCGGAAAGGCGATGTGGACGAGGCCCTGGGGCTTTACGAACTCAACCCCCCGCCGGAAAAAGGCGGCGACCCGGAAAGCTTCCTGCTGAGCCGGCTGCAATCCGCGCGACTCTACCTGCGCAAGGGCCAACTCACCAAGGCGCGTGCGCTTTTGGAAGGGTTGCGCCACCGCTACCAGGATCCGGCCCTGGACGCCACTTTGGGCATCCTTTATTTCAAATCCGCGCTTTACCTTGAGGCCAAGGATCGCCTGGAAGCGGCTCTGGAATCGCCCAAACAAACCGTGCTGCGGCGTTCCGACTCCTTCAACCCCGAGGAGTTCCGCAGCGAGGCACTCTATCATCTCGCCGCGGCCTGGGACGGCCAATTAACCTATGTCGATTCCCGCCCCGAATTCCGCGAAAAAGCCATCCGGGCCTATCGCCGTTTCCTGGATTTCTCCGGCTGCTCCGGAGAGGATAAGCGTTGCGAACAGGCCAAGAAGCGCATCGATGATTTAAGGTCGGGGTCTTGAGGGAGGTTATCTAGACCCCCCGTTGTTCACTCCCCGGCCCGGATTCGGCGATAATCCTCCTTTTTTCCGGACTGGAATCTCATTTTACCGCTTGGACGACAGAATCCTGCGGATTTCGCCCTCGGATTTTCGTTTTTCGCCTTATCATTATGCCGCCAGCCGCGCCTTGGCATCGGCGCAGGAGACAAATCATGAAAAAACTTTCCCTTGTATGTTCCCTCTTCCTATTCGCCTCAGCGGCATTCCCGACCTTGTCCGGGGCGCAATTGCCCACGGGCATGACCGCCAGGCCCATCTATGACACCACCAAGGCGGGGTTGAGTTTCAGGAAGGACCAACTGCCCATCGTGGGGATGTACGAGGTCCCGGGCAACCCCAGGAATTTCGTTGTGGTGGGATACTTCGGGTATATCTGGACGCTTTATCAAAACGATGCCCTAGCCGACACGATGGCCGCTTGGGGTCCCATTCGGCGCTATACCCGTACCCAAGTCGCCGATTTCAACACTTGGGTGATGAAGGGCTGGGAGTTCGGCGCCTTGGGCGGCGGCTTCGATCCGAACTTCACAACCAACCATTACTTCTACGTCATTTACAACAAGTACGCCAACTCGACCCAGTACCGGGCCGGGGTCACTCCCAGCGGTAGTAATGACGGTCCGGGTAATCCGGGTGCGCTGGTGGTCGTGGATCGCTACATCCTGTCGGCGAATCTCGCCACCATGGTGCGGGATACGGAAATGGTCCGCATCCTGCATGGAACGGGTTATGGTTCCAGCAATATGGTATTCGGGTCGGATGGACTGTGCTACATCACCACAGACGCTTACGACGCCAGCAGTTGGGACAGCACCATTCTCGCCAGGAAGATCCTGCGCGTTGACCTCTCCGCGCCGCAAGGGGGCAGGATGTACACGATTCCCGCGAACAATCCCTGGTATGGCGCCACCAATCCCGCCGTCAGGAAGGAAGTTTACGCCTTCGGTTTCCGGAACTCATATTCGCTGTCATACAATTACCTCACGAACCAGCTTTATGCCGCGGAAACGGGACAAAGCCGTTGGGAGGAGATCAACCATATTCTGCCCGGAAGGAATTACGGCTGGAATAACGGAGGGGACGGTTCGGCCTTCGGGGCCAACAGCCAGGGAATTGAAGGGCCTTGCCATGTCGCCAACGCATTGGATAGCAGCACCAATGGAGGGGGATTTACACTCGGCGCCTACATGGTTCCTTATACCCGGGCCATCACGGGAACCACCTACAACGGCACCTATACCTGCGCCCGGTTTGAGAATCCCGTCTGGTGGCAGGGGCATACCACCGCCGCAACGGATGGGCTGACGAATTCCGCCCCGAATATTTCGGCAAACGTCGGGAATATCAGCCCTGCCGTCCGTGGCAATCCGACTTCCCCCTATTACGGCTACATGTTCATCAGCGATATCACCCACCATCATTACCTCGCCGTCAAGTCGGAGCGGGTAGCTCCCGTGGACGTGGGTCAGTTCCCGGCGTACACCTTCACCGGGGATCTCCAGCATAACGGCATCACCACTTGGTCCGAAGACTCCTACGGAAACCTGTATCCGATTCTGTTGTCCTCCAGCGCCAACGGAGCGTTCCAGTGGCATGACATCTTCATCCTGTACCATGCCCAATTGACGCCGCTAGCCGTTCCCCGTTCCCAGGTCACGCCCATCCTGGCGCAATGGACGGAGCGGAACCAAAAGGGAAGAATCCTGTCCGCCGGGGCCATGGCGGGTTCGAGGCTGGAGCTTCCGCAGGGGTATTCCGGCGTGGAGGTTTACGATCTCATGGGCCGTAAGCTGTGGGTCTATCGCGGGAAAGAGGCGGCTCTCGTGACAATTCCGGCCGACCTCGAAAAGGGAATTCTGCGCCTGCGATTCTTGCCTTAGGTCTCGCGTCGAAAAAAGCCCGTGGAGCTAAGCGGAGTCGAACCGCTGGCCTTCTCATTGCGAACGAGACGCTCTACCAACTGAGCTATAGCCCCGACAGGGAGCGCAAAGGTAGCTCCCAGAGTATATTTCTGAAAGGCAAACCAGGGGAGCCCGACGGCGGGCTGAGATTTCCAATCCCGGAAAAACCCTTGAACCTGATCCGGGTCGTGCCGGCGTAGGGAGGTTCCATGATTCGACCGCAAACCGTTTCCCAGGATTCCATCACCCGCCAGCCTTTTCCGGGTTCGCGGAAAATCCACCGCGCCGGGACATTGCATCCCGAGCTGCGCGTGGCCATGCGCGAGATCGCGCTCTCCCCCACCCGCTCGGCCGACAAATCATCGCAGGCGAACGAACCCGTCGTGGTTTACGACACCTCGGGTCCCTACACCGACCCGGCGGTGGAACTGGACGTGCGCACCGGGCTTCCACCCCTGCGCCGCCCCTGGATCCTGGAACGGGGCGACGTGGAGGGCAAACCCTTGCGCGCCAAAGGCGGAGCGGCGGTGACCCAGCTGGAATACGCCCGCCGCGGCATCATCACCCCGGAAATGGAATACATCGCCATCCGGGAGAATCTCGGCGCGGAAATCCGCGAAGAGGCGCTGGCGCGACAACACCCGGGGCAAGCCTTCGGGGCCAGCGCCCCACGGGCTATCACCCCCGAACTCGTGCGCGAGGAAGTGGCCCGCGGCCGGGCCATCATCCCCGCCAACATCAACCATCCCGAACTGGAGCCCATGATCATAGGCCGGAATTTCCTGGTCAAGATCAACGCCAATATCGGCAACTCCGCCCTCGCATCGTCCGTCGAGGAAGAAGTGGAGAAAATGGTGTGGGGCATACGCTGGGGCGCCGACACCGTGATGGATCTTTCCACCGGGAAGAACATCCATGAAACCCGCGAATGGATCGTGCGCAATTCCCCCGTGCCCATCGGCACGGTGCCGATTTACCAAGCCATGGAAAAGGTCGGAGGCAAGGCCGAAGAATTGACGTGGGAAATCTACCGCGACACCCTCATCGAACAGGCCGAACAGGGCGTGGTTTATTTCACCGTGCACGCGGGCGTATTGCTGCG
>JBGPFT010000193.1:0-4961 GCA_041483475.1 Fibrobacteria bacterium
CAAACCGAAAGTCCTGATCGCTTACGACGGGTCCGCCTGCTCGGACGGGGCGCTGGCCGACCTCCGCAACGCCGGGTTGGGTCCGAAAGCAGAGGCCAAGGTACTCACCGTGGCGGATTACTGGATCCCTCCCGCCGATTCGGTGCTGGACACGCCGGCAGCGGGCATCCTCGCGATGTCGGACAAATGGAAACCATCCTTGATTGCGCTGGGAACCCAGGGACATACCGTACTGGGCCGGCTTTTGCTCGGCAGCGTCTCCCACAAGGTTCTCTCCCATGCGCATTGCAACGTGCGCGTCGCGCGATTACGGGCCAAGAGAAACGCCGCTCCACCACGCATCCTCGTGGCGGTGGACGGTTCCAAGGATTCCGAGGCGGCCGTACGCTGTCTGGCCCGACGCGCTTGGCCTAAAGGAACTGAGTTTCGTGTAGTCGTGGTAATCGATTATCGCTTGTCTTTCCACGGAACCCTGGCGGAGCGTCTAGCGGAACAGGCCGCCAGCCTGCTCGCCGAGCAGGGGCTGCGCGTCACCTCGACGGTACGCGACGGCGATCCCAGGCGCGAATTGATCCGCGAAGCCAAGCGTTTCAAGGCCGATACCCTTTTCCTCGGCAGCCGCGGACTGGGCGCCGTCCAGCGCTTTTTCCTGGGAAGCGTCTCATTGGCCCTGGCCGAACGCGCGCCTTGCGCGGTGGAAGTGGTGCGAAGATGAGCGAAGCGATCGCGTCAACACAAAGAAAGGAAGCCCTGATGAACACGCAATTTATGCATCGCCGGAGTGGGTGGCCTGGAATCGCGGTAGTGTCCGCCGGAATCCTTTGGCTCGGCCTACAACCCTTGCGCGCCGAGGAACCCGCCCAAGGCGAGGAAGAAGCCGTGCTGACCACGGCGCCGAACGTACCTCCGCCTATCATCCGCAGCCATCCTTCCAAGGTGAAAGTGCACCTGGAGGTGAAGGAAGTGGTCAAGGATCTCGCTCCAGGCGTGAAATACACCTTTTGGACTTTCGGAGGCGACGTGCCCGGAAAATTCATCCGCGTCCGGGAGGGGGATTTCGTCGAGTTTCATTTGGAGAATCACCCTGATAACAAAATGCCCCATAACATCGACTTGCACGCCGTCACGGGCCAGGGAGGCGGAGCGGGAGCCTCGGTCACAGCTCCAGGACACAGTTCGGTTTTTTCCTTCACCGCAAAAAATCCCGGCCTGTACGTGTACCATTGCGCCACCGCGCCCGTGGGCATGCACATCGCCAACGGCATGTACGGCCTGATCCTGGTGGAACCGAAGGCCGGGCTGCCCAAGGTGGATAAGGAGTTCTACATCATGCAATCCGAATTCTACACCCGGGGCAAGAACGGCCAGGAAGGCCTTCAGCCCTTCGACATGGAGAAAGCCATCCGCGAACAACCCGAATACGTGGTGTTCAACGGCGCCGTCGGCTCCATGGTCGGCGACAAGGCCCTCACCGCCAAGGTGGGCGAGAAGGTACGCCTCTACATCGGCAACGGCGGACCCAACTTGGTTTCGTCCTTCCACGTCATCGGAGAAATCTTCGACAAGGTGTATTCCTGGGGCGGAGTCAAAGCCGATCAGGAACAGGTGCAAACCGTGCTCGTGCCCGCCGGCGGCTCGGCCATGGTCGAATTCGGGTTGGACGTGCCCGCCACCTACATCTTGGTCGATCACTCCATCTTCCGCACCTTCAACAAGGGCAGCCTGGGTATGCTCAAGGTAAGCGGCCCCGAGAACAGGGAACTCTACTCCGGCAAGCAAAACGACGAGGTATACCGACCCGAAGGGGCCGCCATCCAATCCATCGACGGCAACGGCGCGGCTCCGACTCCGACCCGTTTGAACAAGGACGAGCTGATGGCGCGGGGCAAGCGGGTCTACGATCAGGTTTGCACCGCCTGCCACCAACCGGCCGGCCAAGGCGTTCCGACGGTATTCCCGCCCTTGGCCAAGTCGGATTTCCTGATGGCTGACAAGAAGCGGGCCATCGGCATTCTGCTCAATGGTTTCAGCGGCCCCGTGATGGTCAACGGCGAGAAATTCAACGGCGTCATGCCCAAGCTGGAACTGGACGATGCGACTATCGCCAGCACGTTGACCTATGTACGCAACAGCTTCGGCAATCCCGGAACCGACACCGTTTCCGTGGAAGAGGTGAAGGCCGAGCGGGCCGCCAAGAAATGAGGAGCGGCTCGCCCCTGTTCCGACGGGTGCGCGTTTTCACGCGCGGCCTTTTCTACGCCCTGGCATGGACCGGCGGCTTTGCCTCCATGGCGGTTGGCGAGGACATTCCGCGGGACATGGCCCTCATTCCGTCCGGGGAATTCACTTTGCCCTTCCGCAAGGATACGGCCGCGATTCGCGTGCTCGTGGATTCATTTTACCTGGATCTTCACGCCGTGACCCATGCCGACTACGCCATCTTCGTGAAAGAGCATCCCCGCTTCGCCCGTTCCCGCATGAATCGACTGTTCGCGGACAGCACCTATCTTCGCGGTTGGAATACCGACGAACAGCCCCCCCCGCTTTCCTGGAATTCCCCCGTCACCTTCGTGTCGTGGCATGCCGCCCGGGAATATTGCGCCTGCCGGGGGAAGCGGCTTCCCTCCACGGCCGAGTGGGAGTTCGCGGCGGGCGCCGCGGCTCCGGGGACCGATACCGCCGCCTTCCGGCGCGCCATTCTGGATTGGTACGCCCGACCGAGTTCGGAACTTCCGCCGCTGATCCGATCCGGTACTTTTCATGATCGCGGCGTGCGCGATTTGTTCGGAGTGGTTTGGGAATGGACGTCCGATTTCAACGCCTACGGGTTCACGGGCATGAACCAGCGCGGGGTCGAGGACAGCGGGGCTTTCTGCGGAGCGGGCAACACCCGCGCCAGCCGTTCCGCCGATTATTCCAGCACCATGCGCTGGGCCTTCCGCATCAGCCTGAAACCCGATTACACCGTGGGAAGCCTGGGATTTCGCTGCGCCCGTGACTTGCATGGGGACAGTTCCCTGTATCAACTCGATGCACAGTGGCGGCGGGACGACGGGGCCGATATGCGATTGTCCGAACTGCGCGGGAAGGTGCGAATCCTGTCCATGTTCTTCAGCCATTGCGCCGGGATATGCCCCATGATCGTCGGCCAAATCAAGCTGCTCGAACGCGAACTCGACCCGGGCATGAAGGACAAGGTCGGATTCGTCCTGGTCACTTTGGATCCCGGGGGGGACGACAGCGCGGACCTGGCGGCTTATCGGCGAAAAATGAATCTCGGCCCGGACCGATGGATTCTCCTGCACGGCGGGAACGACGACACCCGCGCCTTGGCCAACCTGCTGGGCGTCACCTACACGCCGAAACCGAAGAACGGACAAATCACCCATACCGGCCTGATCGTCCTGTTGGATCGCGAGGGGCGGGCCGTGGAGAAAACCGCGAATCTATCGGATCGCAAGGCGTTCCTGAAACGGATCGCGGAAACCGTGGCGAATTGATATGAAATTTTTCCAATGGGACAGTGGATTTTTGGTTCTGAATTTGACACATTATGGTCGCGGACGCGGATGCGCCGATGAAAAGGAGCATGTATGCTGAAGGTTCTTTCGGTTTCCGTACTGGCCTTGGGCCTGGGTTTTTCCTTCGCTGCCGACGCCAAAAAAGCCCTGGCCGCCCCGGCGAAAAAATCCACCGCGAAGAAGGCGGATCTCGTGGAAGGTAAGAAGGTGTTCGAAACCTTCTGCATCGCCTGCCACGGCGCCACGGGCCAGGGCGACGGCGCCGCCTCTGCGGCCTTGAACCCCAAGCCGCGGAACTTCACCGACACCGCCTACATGAAGACGCGCACGCGCGATCAGTTGCGCAAGGTGATCTCCGACGGCGGCCAGGCTTCCGGATTCTCGCCTTTGATGGCGGCGTGGAAGGGCACGCTCAAGGACGCGCAAATCGACGCCGTTCTCGCATACGTGCTGACGTTCAGCAAGAAGAAGTAAAACCTCCCCCCAGGCGGCGGACCGGCGGAATACAGTGGATCCGGCTTCTTCAGCCGGGCGTGAAGAAGCGGGCATAATTTGCATATTCACCTATCATGCCGAGGACAAATAAAATTTTTCTGGGGACCGAGTCGCCTCAAATCGCCAGCATTATCACCTCAAAATTGGGAAGGGACGGATTTTCGGTCCTGTGCAAATCCAACGGCGTCGAAGCTTTTCAATCCATGCTCTCCGAGCCGCCCGACCTCGCGGTTTTGGATTCGATCCTTCCGGATTTGAACGCTTATGAAATTCTGCAAAAACTCCGTGCCCATCCCGGCACCCAAAAACTGCCGGTTTTTATTTTGCTGGATACTTTGCAGGAACATTCCGAGGAGGAATTCGTCCGGGGCGGGGCGGACATGGTTTTCATAAAACCCTTCCGTCCGACGAATTTATCCAAAAAGATCCGCAAAACCCTGGCCGCCAGCGAAACAAAGGAGTCTGCGCATGTATAAGCATCTCTACGTTCCCTTGGACAATTCCGAGCATTCGAACGCCGCCGTGGAGGCTTCCATCGCCGTCGCAAAAGCGTTCGGGTCGAAGATCACGGGCAGCCATGTCTACGCCGCCAAGATGCACGATAAGCGGTTCAAGCAGATGGAATACACTTTGCCCGAGGAGTATCGCGACGAGTCTGAACTCGAAAAACAGAGGAAGATCCACGACAGCCTGATCACCATGGGGCTGCAGTTGATTTCCGATTCTTATATCGAGGTCTTAAAATGCAGGGCGGAAAAGGAAAACGTTCCGTTCGCGGCGAAAATGTTCGACGGCAAACATTTCGAGGTGCTGGTTCAGGACATCAACTCCAGCGATTACGATCTTGTGGTCATCGGGGCGCTGGGCACGGGCGCCGTGAAAGAGAGCCTGATCGGTTCGGTTTGTGAAAGGACCGTCCGCAGGATCAAGACAGACACCTACGTC
>JBGPFT010000194.1:0-4948 GCA_041483475.1 Fibrobacteria bacterium
GCTCATCGAATCCATGAACGAAGGGGCGCTGACCCTGACGGCGGACGCGGTGATTCTCTACGCCAATCAGTGCTTCGCCCACATGGTCAAGCGTCCGCTGGAGCAGGTGTTGGGTTCTTCTTTTAACCGCTTACTCTCCGCAGCGGATCAGGTCGCTTTGCAACCGCTCCTGAAACGAACGGCCAAATCCGGCGCCAAAATCCAAACGTTCCTTCACGCCGGCGATGGTTCGAAAGTGCCGGTGCAAATTTCCATTCGTTCCATGGTAAAGCAGGGTTCCAACCGCACGACCATCGGCATGGTGGTGACGGACATGACGGAAGCCCGGCGCAACGAGGAAATACTGCGGGCCTTGACGCACCGCGTGGTGCAAGCGCAGGAAGACGAGCGCGGGCGCGTGTCCCTCGAATTGCACGACGGCATTACCCAACTGCTCTGCGCCATCCTCTTCCGCAGTCAGGCGCTGGTGACCCGGCTTTCGACGGGCGACGGGCCCGCGAAGAAAGAAGCGATGAAACTCCGCGAGATGGCCGGCAAGACGGCCGAAGAAGTGGCGCGCATCTCGCGTAATCTGCGGCCCAGTATATTGGATCAACTGGGTCTGGTCGCCGCTCTGCGTGATGCCAGCACGGAGTTCGCGGATCGGACGGGCATTTCCGTCAAACTGAACTGCGCCCAATTGGCCGCGCGGCTGCCCGCCGACACTGAATTGACGCTTTACCGCATTCTTCAGGAAGCCTTGAGAAACGTGGAAAAGCATGCCCGCACCCGCCACGTTACCGTGGGCCTGACGCAGCCGGGCGCCTTTGTTCAAATGGTGATCCAAGACGACGGGATCGGCTTCGACCCGGATCAGCTCCCGGCCAGACGAAAAAGGAAAGGCGGTCTGGGTTTGCTCGGCATGCGCGAGCGAGCGAGTTATGTGAGCGGCACCCTCAAGGTGAAATCTGCTCCCCGCGCCGGCACGGAAATCGAGGTGCGCATTCCGCTATAGAGTCGTCACCTGAACGCTATTTTCGATGATTCCGGCCGAGATGGCATAGCGGGTAAGCCCCGCGGTATCGTGGAGGTTGAGCTTTCCCATGAGATGCTGCCGGTGCTTCTCGACCGTTTTGATGCTGAGGCCGAGTTCCGCCGCGGTTTGTTTGTTGGCCTTGCCTTCGGCGATCAATTGCAGCACCTCCACCTCGCGCGCGCTCAGGACGGCGTGCTTCTTAAGCGGGGCCCCTCGATTCGGGGATTTCCAATCGTGGTTGCGGAAATGGTCGGCGATGGAGGGGCTGAAAAACATGTTTCCCTTGTAGACCTCGCGAATGGCCGTGGAAAGAATCTGGAAGGAAGTCTGTTTGATCAGGTATCCCCTCGCGCCCAGCGCGATCATTTGCTCGACATAGGCGTCATCGCTATGGGCGGAAAGCATGAGCACCTTGGCGTCGGGAATGGCGGCGCGGATCTGCCGGGCGGCTTCCAAACCGTTGAGCAACGGCATTGCGACATCCATTACGATTACTGCGGGGCGAAGTTTCAGGGCCATTTGCAGCGCCTGCCTACCGGTTTCTGCTTCACCGATCACCTCGATATCGTTTTCGGCTTCCAATAACACCCGAAGCCCCTTCCGAACCACCTCGTGATCGTCCGCCAGCAAGACGGTGATCCGCTTCGTTGGATAGGACCGATCCTTTGTGCTTGTTTGCAAGTCCATCGTGTTCTTAACATAACCAAGTCGCGGCCGCGGCAACGTCCGGTAGGGTAATACCCCATTAGAATCATGTTCTTCAAGGTATACCTTGACCCCGTATGAAAACCCCCGAAAACTTTGGCCTTGGCCGGCAAGCGAACCTATGCTCACATTCTGGCTGATCGCGCCGGTTTTAGCGGTTTTATGGCTGGTGGCCGTCATTTTTTTAGTCAAAGTCTTCCGGGGAAGATTGGTTTGATAAACCTTGGAGGATGCTTGAATAAACTGTTTTGTGTTCTGATTGGTGCGGGGATGGTGTCGATTGGTGCCGCCGGAAACGCCGCTACGGGCGCGGGAGTCGGTTTTGCTTTCGGCAATCCCTCGGGGATTTCAGCCAAATTTCCCACGGGAGCGAATTCGGTAAACCTGACCTTGGGCTATGACTTGCAACATGAGGACATGGCTTTGCGCGGGGAGTATGTATGGTACGCCTACAGCCTGATTCCGGTGGAAAAAGGCAGGCTTCCGCTGTATTTCGGCCCCGGCGTGCAGGCCTCGATCCGGAGGGACGCGTCCTTGGGGGCGCACGCCATCGTTGGACTCGAATATCAATTCGCGGATTTACCGTTCGACGCTTTTTTGGAATTCGGGCCCGGTATCGACGTCATGCCTAGCACGGAGGCGGATTTTTCCGCCGGCCTGGGGGCGAGATTTTTCTTCTAAGCGTTTCGGGTCATCCTATTCGCACCTGAACTTGGTGCTGCCGGCCGGGATCTGCTCGGGATATTTTCCGTCGAAACACGCCGCGCAATAATTACGCGAGCCGTTGGGGGCCACCTTGAGCAAACCTTGGATGGAGAGATATTTCAGGGTGTCGGCCCCGAGCAGCTTGCGGGTTTCCTCCACGCTCAGGTTGCTGGCGATGAGTTCGGTTTTGGAGGGAAAGTCCATTCCGTAGTAGCAGGGATTAATCACCGGAGGCGAGCTGATGCGGATATGCACTTCCTTGGCCCCGGCGTCGCGGATCATTTTCGTCAGCGACTTGAGCGTGGTCCCTCTGACGATGGAATCGTCCACCAGCACCACGCGCTTGTTGCGCAGCACGCCCGCGATGGTGTTGAACTTGAGCTTCACCTTCTGTTCGCGCACGTTCTGGGAAGGGTCGATGAAGGTGCGGCCCACGTAATGGTTGCGGAGCAGGCCGATGTCGAAGGGAATGCCGGACTCCTGGGCATAACCCAGCGCCGCCGTATTGCTGGAGTCGGGCACGGATACCACCACGTCCGCCTCGGCCGGGTGTTCTTTGGCCAAGGCTTTTCCGATTCTACGGCGGATCTTGTCGCAACTTTCCTCGAAAATGCGGGAGTCGGGCCGCGAGAAATAGATGAACTCGGAGATGCAATGGGCGCGGGTGGGCTTGGAGACGAAGGATTCGGATTCGACGCCGTCCTTGTCGATGGTGCAAAGCTCGCCCGGCTTGATGTCACGCACGTAACTGGCCCCCAGCAAATCCAGGGCGCAGGTTTCCGAGGCCACCACCCAGGCCTTGTCCAGCCGGCCGAGGCAGAGGGGGCGGAATCCGAATCCGTCGCGGGCCACGTACACGGCGTCCCGGGTCAGAAAAACCAGGCAGAAGGAACCGGTGAGCTGCCGGAGGGTTTCGGTGATGGCGTCGGCCAATGCGGGCTTCTTCGAGCGCGCGATGAGGTGGAGGATGATCTCCGTGTCGGAAGTGCTTTGGAAAATGTGCCCGTCGTTCTCCATGCGCTTGCGGATTTCCGGGGCGTTGACGATGTTGCCGTTATGGGCCACCGCTAGGGGCCCGCGCTTGGTCGAAGCCAGCATAGGCTGGGCGTTGTTGATGTTGGAGTTTCCGGTGGTGGAATAGCGGACATGCCCGATGGCCGCCAGGCCTTTCAAGCTTTCAATGAGTTTTTCTTCGCGGGTGAGTTCGGTGACCAGTCCCATGCGCTTGACGAGCTGGATGTCCTTGCCGTCGTTTACCGCCAGGCCCACGCTTTCCTGGCCGCGGTGTTGCAACGAATAAAGACCCATGAGAACCCGGCGACTTACTTCGGGGCCGCCGAAAATCCCCATCACCCCGCATTCTTCGCCGATTCCCTCGTCTTGCGCGCCCATGGAAAAGCAAATATAAGTCCCTCCCGGGTGGCGCGGTGGAACCGGTGTATCCGGCCTAAGTTCTATATTCGACTTCATGGTGTCACCCAATCCCGAGTTCGAGGAACAGCCCAACCCGCAATCCATCAATATCGAGTTGCCCGAGGCGGTGGCCGAAGGCATCTACTCCAATCTTTTCCTGGTTTCGCATAGCGCCTCGGAATTCGTCGTCGACTTCGCGCGCATCCTTCCGGGTCCGCCCAAGGGCAAGGTGCAGGCGCGCATCGTGATGACTCCCGCCCATGCCAAGTCGCTGGTGGCCATCCTGCAGGAAAACATCTCCCGTTTCGAGCGCAACGTGGGTCCCATTCCCCCCTTCGGGCCTCCCGGCATGCCGCCGCAGGAAGACTTCTAGTTTTTCTTTCCGCCCGGTTATGCATCTCCTTTGTCTCGACCTGGAAGGCGTGCTCACGCCGGAGATTTGGCATCATGTCCGGGATCGGTCGGGCGTGGCCGATTTGGGGCTCACCACCCGCGACGTCAAGGATTACCGCGAACTCATGGATCGCCGCGTGGACATTTGCGCTCACCACGGGGTTACGCTCGCCGACATCCAGGGGTATATCGGCGAACTCGAACCTCTTGCCGGAGCGCGGGAATTTCTGGATTGGGCCCGGGCCCGCTTCCAGGTGTTCGTCCTCTCCGACACCTTTTACGAATTCGCGGCGCCCTTGATGCGCAAACTCGGCGACCCGACCCTTCTATGCCACAGCATCGCGTATGACGCGGCGGCCAAGCGCCTGCGTTATACCTTGCGCCAGGACAACGCCAAGGTGAAGGCCGTCGAAGCCATGCGAAGGCTCAATTTCCGCGTGGCCGCGGTGGGTGACTCCTATAACGACGTCGCCATGCTGAAGGCCGCGGACGTCGCCGCGTTTTTCTGCGCGCCCGAAACCATCGCCCGGGAATTCCCGGAATTTCAACATTGCCGGGAATACTCCGAATTACAGGATTTTTTGACGAAACCACGCGGCGATATCCTTTAATTCCCCCGGCAAAATCGTGTGTTCTTTTTCATAGGCGCGGAACTCGAGATCCAAGCCCATGCGCTTCAATTTCACGAATTGCGATTTGGCGGGTTCATAGGGCACC
>JBGPFT010000195.1:0-4945 GCA_041483475.1 Fibrobacteria bacterium
AAGGAAAGGCATAACCCTAAGATCATCGACGGCAATAGGCGCCGGAGAATTGCCGACGGCAGCGGAACTTCGCTGCAGGAAGTGAACCAGGTGCTGAAGCAATTCGAGCAGATGCAAAAGATGATGAAGCAGGTGTCGGGGATGGCAGGGAAGGCCGGGGGGTTACGGCAATTGCAGCGAATGGTGCAGCAACGGGGCGGGATGCCCGGGTTTTGAGCGTTTTCCCTGGCTGAGATGATATTTCGCGCGAATTCGCGTGGCTAAAGTCCGAAAGACCGATACATTTACCCACATGTCACCCATTTCGCGGAGGTTTTCCATGCGAGTTGATTTCCGGTTCTTGGTTGGTTTGGTTGGCATTTTGGCTTTTGCCGACTGCAACAGCAGTTCCGGTACGGGGGGAGGCGGAGGGCCTGCAGTTACTCCCGATCAGCAATACGTCGGTACATATATGGATGATGGAAGCAACCTCATTGTTACCAGTCAGGATACTTCCCGTCGTTGCGAAGGGAATACTTTGGTAGTCACTCCTGATCCGACCCCTTCAGTAGATACCATACCTTATACCTTCAATGGAAATACGCTGACGGCTTTTCCCCCCGACTTTGTGGACAGCATATCGCCGGGAGTCTTGGTGGGGTATGGATTGGTTATGACCCGCGTTGGCTCGGGAAACGGCCTGCAGGGAAGCTGGCAGGTTACCGATTTCACCTATCGCGTGGTGTCCGGCGGCAGTTTAAGCGCTCAGGACCAAATCACTGTCAATGCGACCCTAGTCCAGGAGCGGAGCGATTTGTCCGCGAACTCTTGGACGGTGCAAATCACGGCTACGGGCATTTTCTCCACTCGGGATGCCGGCACGGCGCAGGACTTTTTGGACGGTAATTGGTATTCTCCCAGCCTTCCCGACCCGCTCATATACAATATCACCGCTGTGGCCACAGGCAAGTATACGGTGCAACTGACGGGCGGAACTAGCGGCGAAGTCGTCACGCTCACCCTCTCTCCCAACAAGGATGTGGCCTATTCCAGCAGCGTTACCGGTAATACTGTGCATTATTATTACCATGACCCCAGATCGTGCCCGAATGCCGATCAGCCCGATTGGTATACGCAATTCCTGGCGGCCAATCTGAATTAACCGGCATCTACTCCTGATTTCCAAACCTCTGGAACCGCGTTCCGGGGGTTTTTTTATTGAATATCCGCCTTCCTTTGTTACTATTGCGTCCCCGAACTAGGAGGAAGCTTGGCCGTTGTCATTCGCTTGGCCCGTATGGGTCACAGTCACCGTCCTTTTTACCGCATCTCGGTTGCGGACGGCCGCGTCGCGGCGACGAAAAAATTCTTGGAGCATATCGGCCATTACGACGCTTCGCGCAATCCCCCCGTCCTGAAGGTCAACGAGGCCAGGGCCCTCCGCTGGCTGAGCCAAGGAGCCAAACCCAGCGATACGGTGCGGGCCCTTTTGCATCGCCAGGGAATCATGGAAAAGGCCCAGTTGATCGCCAAAGGCAAGGCCAAGGCCGATGCTCCCGTGAAAACCCGGGACTGGACCGGCAAGAAAAAGCCCAAGGTGCATAAGCAGGCCAAGGCAGCCGCCGCCAAGCCCGCAGAAGCGGCCAAAACCGAAGCCCCGAAGCCAGACGACGCCACCCCCGCGGCGACCTAAGCCGTTTTCCCGGCCAGCGGGTAATTTTCCGCCATGCCTGAAATCCCGAACGACCTGGTGCTGGTCGGCATCATCCAGAAGCCCTATGGCCTATTAGGGGAAGTTAAGGTTAAACCGGAATCCTTCGACTTTGAAAGGCATGCCCGATTGAAAGAAGTCTATTGCCTGGGCCGAAGCGACGAAGAGGGCAACGTCATGACGGTGCGCGGCAGCCGAACCGACGAGAAATTCTGGTACTTGAAATTCGAAAATCACCTTACTCCGGAATCCGTGATCCATTTGAGCGGAAGGAGACTCATGGTACGCTCCGAGGAAAGGCTCAAGCTGCCCGAAGGCATGGTGTATTTCTCCGATCTTCCGGGCCTTTTGGTTTTCGATGAAACCGGGGAAAAACTGGGGGAAGTGTCGGAAGTGATGGAAACCGGGGCTGAAGCGCAAATCGTGGTGCGCACGGCGCGCGGCGACGTCTCGGTTCCCTGGAACGCCAATTTCGTAAAGCGAATCGACGTGGCGACCCGGCGGGTCGAGATGGACGTTTCGACCTTGAGGGGAATCCTGTTTTAAAATGCGCATCGACATCGTTACCCTCTTTCCGGAAATGTTCTCAGCCTTGGAGACCAGCGTTCCCGGACGCGCGCAAAAGTCCGGCGCGTTGATCGTCAAACTTCACTCCTTACGCGACTTCGCCATCAACAAGCATGGCCAGGTGGACGACGCCCCCTTCGGAGGGGAGCCCGGAATGGTGTTGCGGGCCGAACCCCTCAAAGCGGCCATTGAATCCGTTTCAGCCGCACTTAAACCTGAGCGGCCCAGGATTATCCTGATGGGAGCGCAAGGGCGCTTGCTGGGTCAGGAGCGTGTGCGGGAATTGGCCGGGTCCGGAAATCTTCTTATCATTTGCGGCCACTATAAGGGCGTAGATCAACGAATCCTGGACGCCTATGTCGACGAGGAGATCAGCGTGGGCGACTACGTGGTCTCGGGAGGCGAACTTCCGGCCATGATCCTCTGCGACGCGGTGGCGCGGCTCCTGCCGGGAGCCTTGCACGACTCGGAGTCGGCGGAAACGGATTCGTTCAGTCGGCCGGGACGGCTGGGCTGGCCGGTGTACACGCGCCCTCAGGATTTCGGGGGACGCGCCGTTCCCGAGGAGCTTCTGTCGGGGCATCACGGGAACATGAGGACTTGGCGGATTTTGGAAAGCTTGAACCTGACGAGAAAAAATAGACCCGATCTGTTGGAGAAATACCCGCTGACCGACGAGGAAAAACGGATTCTGGACGCCGGATCGGAAAACGGAAAAAAGCGAAAGGCAGGCTGACATGCATCCCATCGTCGCAAAAATCCACCGGAGCGGACTACGGTCCGACATTCCCGAGTTCCGCGCGGGGGACACGGTAAGCGTGGACTTCAAGGTCGTGGAAGGCAACAAGGAGCGCGTACAAACCTTTTCGGGCGTGGTGATCCAGCGCCGGGGCGGCGGCGTTTCCGAGACTTTCACGGTGCGCAAGCTTTCCGGCAACATCCCCGTCGAGCGCATTTTCCCCCTGCAATCCCCGCGCCTGTCCGGCATCAAGGTGAACCGCCTGGGCAAGGTGCGCCGCGCCCGGATTTTCTATATGCGCGACGTTCAGGGCAAAGCCGCGCGCATCAAGGCACGCGATGAAGGTGAAGGGGCTCCGGAAAAAGAAACCTAAGGCACATGTCCGAACTGGCCCGCCTCGCGGGCATCGGCCCCCAGCGTGAAAAGGCCCTGAAGGCCTCGGGTCTAATCACTCTCCGCGATCTCGTTTATCATCTTCCCCGGCGTTATATCGATCGCACCCGCATTACACCCATAGCCTCGCTGGACGAAGGTGCAGAGGCTTTTTTCGCGGGGCGGATCGAGCGGGTGGAAGAGCCTCGCGGTCGTTTGGTAGTAAGGGTTTCCGACGAAACCGGCGAAATCGACCTGGTGTTTTTCCGTGGGCAGTCCTATCTCAAACCACGCTTCAAGCCCGGCGTTCGGCTGGCCGTGGCCGGCACCGTGTCTTTTTTCCGGAGTCTGCAAATCGCGCATCCGGAATGGGAGGAATTGGGCGAAGAGGAAGAGCCTAGCGGTGGGATTTTGCCGGTGTATCCCCAGACCGAGGCAATGGCGGATGCGCGCCTAGAGCATCGCCTTTTGCAAAAGTTGGTTTTGGAGGTTCTGGACGGCTACGCTTTTTCCGACGCCTTGACCGGCGAGGAACGGACTCTCCTGGGCCTACGCCCCGAAAAGGATGCGTTGCGCTCCGTCCACGCCCCCTCATCCCTGGCCGAAGCCGATATGGGCAGACACGAGGTGAAGATCCGGGAACTATGGCCGCTATGCTTGGCGGGAGAAAAGGCCAAGCGCGATCGGCAGGGCCGGGGGAAGATTTTTCCACCGCGGCCCGAAGCCGAAGCCGCCGTGCGGGCGGCATTGGGATTTGCCCTGACCAGGGGCCAAGAAGCTGTTCTGAATCAGATTGCGTCGAACCTGGAGAAAAAGGCGCAATTTTCCGGTCTCCTGCAAGGCGACGTGGGTTCGGGGAAAACCGCCGTAGCCTTATTGGCCGCGGTCCGGGTGTCCGCCGCGGATTCCCAGGTCGCGTTGCTTTGTCCCACGGAAATTCTTGCCGAACAGCACCATCGCCATGCTCCTGCAATGGGAAAGGCGGGGATGCAAACCGCGCTGCTGACCTCCTCCACTCTCACCGAGGAGCGAGCTGGAATTTTGGCCGGGTTGAAATCGGGACGTATCGGCATGATCGTGGGCACGCATTCCCTGCTATCCCCGGAAATCATATTCCAAGACCTGCGATTCATCATCGTCGATGAACAGCACCGCTTCGGGGTGGAACAACGGGCCACCATGACCGCCAAGGGAGTGGAACCGCATGTGCTTTTTCTGTCCGCTACGCCCATTCCCCGCACTTTGGCCCAAAGCTGGTATGGGGACATGGAACTCGTCACGCTGGACGAGAAGCCTCCGGGCCGCCTGCCGGTGAAAACCCGTCTGGTACTGACGGAAAAGGAGGCCGATATGCTGGCATTTCTCCGCATGGAAACCGAGTCGGGAAATCAGGTGTATTGGGTGGTTCCGCGGATCGATGCGAACCCGGTCGCCGGCGATGACGGCGTTGAATCGGTGTTTCGCGGTTTGCGGATATTAGTTTCGTAATGGCTCGTGGCCATTGTGTAGGTCCGATACTCCGTCGAGGTGGTTGTAGGGTCCTTGGTTGCATTTCGATATGGAAAGATTGACGTATT
>JBGPFT010000196.1:0-4903 GCA_041483475.1 Fibrobacteria bacterium
CTATCAATTGGGAGACATGGAGGTTCTGGCGCTGCGCGGCGTGGATTTGGATGTATTTCGATCCGAGTTCGTGGCCGTCATGGGGCCGAGCGGATCGGGCAAGTCCACCTTGATGAACGTCCTGGGTTGTCTCGACGTGCCCACTTCGGGCGCCTATCGCCTGGACCACCACGAAGTGCAAAGCCTGACCCGCGACGAGCTGTCGGGGGTGCGCGGACGAAAACTGGGGTTCGTGTTCCAGTCCTTCAATCTTCTGCCGCGAACCACGGCCTTGGAAAACGTGGAAATGCCGCTGCTGTACCGCCGCGACGTTTCCGCGGCCGAAAGCCGGAAGAGGGCGCTCGAAGCGCTGCATTCCGTGGGCTTGGCCGATCGCGCCGGCCATTATCCCAACCAACTTTCGGGCGGGCAGCAGCAGCGCGTGGCCATCGCGCGCTCCATGGTCAACGATCCCGTGCTGATTCTGGCCGATGAGCCCACGGGCAATCTCGACACCCGAACCAGCATGGAAATCATGGGAGTGTTCCAGGGCTTGAACGCGCGCGGCATCACCGTGGTTTTGGTCACCCATGAGCCCGACGTGGCGCGCTTCACGACCCGGCAAGTAGTGGTGCGCGACGGCCGCATTGTACGCGACGCGCCGAATCCAAAAACCCTTTCGGCGCGCGAGGTGCTGGCATCCTTGCCCGCAGAAGAGGGGCGCTGAACATGCGCGCCGGTTTGCTCCTGAAAATCGCCTTCCGTTCCTTGGATCGCAACAAGCTGCGATCCTTCCTCACCATGCTGGGCATCATCATCGGCGTGGCCGCGGTGATCGCCATGCTGGCCGTGGGCCAGGGCGCCAAGCAGGCCGTGGAAAGCTCCATCGCGGGCTTGGGCACCAACGTGGTGAACGTCTTTCCCGGCGCGCCGAACCAAGGCGGCATTCGTCTGGCCGCCGGAGACGCGAGCCGGTTCACCGAGGAGGACGCCGCCGCCATCCGGCGGGAAGCCTCGGCGGTCAAGTGGATCT
The DNA here is from genome assembly GCA_041483475.1 of Fibrobacteria bacterium. Classification (GTDB taxonomy): domain Bacteria; phylum Fibrobacterota; class Fibrobacteria; order UBA11236; family UBA11236; genus UBA11236. The sequence goes on from JBGPFT010000196.1 coordinate 1,013, forward strand.
CCCCCTCGGTTCGCAGCGGCGCGCAGGTCAAGGCGGGCGGGCAAAACTGGCGCACCAACATCTTCGGCGTCTATGCGGAATACCTGTCCATCCGGACGTGGAACCTGGCCTCGGGCGCACCTTTCGGAACTTCGGACGAGCGGGGAAGCACCAAGGTATGCCTGCTCGGCCGCACGGTGTCGAACAACCTGTTCGGGGAAGGCGCCGATCCGATCGGACAAACCCTGCGCATCAAGAATCTTCCCTTCCGCGTGCTGGGCGTGCTAGAAACCAAGGGTCAGAACACTTTCGGGCAGGATCAGGACGACGTCATCCTGGCGCCGTTTTCCACTGTGCAGAAAAAGATCCTGGGCACGGCCACGGTCCAAAGCTTCATCCTGTCCGCAGTTTCCGAACCGGCCATCGCGGAGGCCTCGGCCCAAGTCGAGGAAATCCTGCGTCGCCGCTTGAGATTGGCTCCCGGGGATCAACCCACCTTCACCATCCGCACCCAGGCCGAATTGGCCCAAGCCATGACCAGCACTTCGGGGGCCATGACGGTTCTGCTTTCCAGCATTGCCGCCATCTCACTGTTGGTCGGCGGCATCGGCATCATGAACATCATGCTCGTCTCCGTCACCGAACGCACCCGCGAAATCGGCATCCGCCTGGCCGTGGGAGCCCGGGGCCGGGACATCCTGCTGCAATTCCTGGTGGAAGCCCTGGCCATGAGCATTTTAGGAGGGTTCCTGGGAGTGCTGTTGGGCATCGGCGCCTCGGCGGTGCTGGCGACGACCCAGGGATGGGCCGTGCACGTGTCACCCGTGTCGGTGATCGTGGCCTTCGCATTTTCCGCCGCCACCGGCATTTTCTTCGGCTGGTACCCGGCGCGCAAGGCGGCGAGGCTCAATCCGATCGAGGCGTTGCGTTACGAGTAGAAGTTTCGGGATTTCGGAAGGTTCCGGGGTCAGTGTAAAAGTCTATATCTATGCCCGCCCTTTCCTACCCATGCCCTCGATCTATCAACTCAAGCCCGTCTTCCAAAAATTATTGCGCCCAATGGTGGCGGCCCTGGCAAATCTCGGCGTCACCGCCAACCAGGTCACGGTTGCCGCCTTCATCCTGTCGGCACTAGGCGGGGCCGCCATCGCCCTTTGGCCGGACCGTTCCTGGCCTTTGCTGTCCTTGCCCGGTTTGCTTTTCGTCCGCATGGCGTTGAACGCCGTGGACGGGATGCTGGCCAGAGAGTTCGGCATGAAAAGCCGGTTGGGTGCCGTACTCAATGAAATGGGCGATGTCGCCTCGGACGCGACGCTTTACCTTCCCTTTGCCTTATTGTCCGGCGTCAACGGCTCTTTGGTGGCTACGGTCGTTCTCATTTCGGTGATAGCGGAAATGGCCGGGGTTGTGGCCGTACAAATCGGGGCGAACCGCCGTTATGACGGACCTTTCGGCAAAAGCGATCGCGCCTTCGCCTTCGGGGCTCTGGGGCTTTGCCTCGGGCTTGGCGTTCCGGCCGGAACCTGGACCGGCATCCTGCTCTCGGTCATGGCCGCGCTTTCCCTGCTGACCGTTTTCAACCGGACCCGCAAGGCGCTGGCGGAAACCCCCGCATGAACTGGGACCGATTCTCGGGCCTTCCCCCCAACCTGCTTTGGTCCATGGTAGGGATAGTCGGCATTCTTGTCGTTGCCACCGCCGTTGTGACCCTGCTGAAGCGGTTGAAACCGGAAAAGGATTACTCGGAACTGGCCCAACGGGTTCGCACCTGGTGGATCATGGCCGGGGTTTTTTGCCTGGCCGTCGCTTTGAACCGGAAAATCTCGCTCGTGTTCCTGGCCTTTCTCAGCTTCCTGGCCTTCAAGGAATACCTCTCCCTCATCCCCACGCGCCGTGCCGACCACCGGGTATTATTCTGGGCCTACCTCGCCATTCCCATTCAGTACTACTGGATAGGCATTGGTTGGTACGGAATGTTCATCGTCTTTATTCCCGTATACGCCTTTATGTTCCTGGCCGCGCGCATGATCATCGCCGGAGACACCAAGGATTTCCTGCGCTCGGCGGGAACCCTGCACTGGGGATTGATGACCATGGTGTTCTCGCTGGGGCATATGGCCTACCTCCTGGTGCTGCCGGCTGGCGGAAATCCCAACGGAGGCGGCGCAGCCTTGCTGCTCTACCTAGTGTTCCTGACTCAGTTCAACGATGTAAGCCAATACATCTGGGGTAAATCCCTGGGCCGCCATAAAATCACCCCGACGGTGAGCCCGAACAAGACCTGGGAAGGATTTCTCGGCGGACTTTTCACCACGCTGGCGTTGGCCACTCTTCTGGGTCCCCTGCTCACGCCCATGGATCGCCTCCATTCGGCGGGCGCCGGTCTTATCATCGCGATCGGCGGTTTCTTCGGGGACGTGACCATTTCCGCGGTGAAGCGCGATCTCGGCGTCAAGGACAGCGGCGCCATGCTGCCGGGGCATGGCGGCATCTTGGATCGCGTGGATAGCCTCACCTTCGCGGCTCCCCTGTTTTTTCACTACCTGTACTATCTACACTACTGAACCCACATGACAGCAGCACTGCGATTCCTGTTTTTCTTGCTGATCGTCCGGCCCGTCATTTTGGTGATCCTGGGTTTGAACGTCCGGCACCGCGAAAGGCTTCCCACCCGTGGTCCGGCCATCCTTGCGGCCAATCACAACAGTCATCTAGACACGATGGCGCTGTTCTCCCTTTTGCCCCTGCGGTTGCTACCGCGCATCCGCCCGGTGGCTGCGGCGGATTACTTCCTTAGGAACCCGCTGCTTTCCTGGTTCTCCCGGAATATTATCGGCATCATCCCGATTCGCAGGAAGAAGGAAGGGGCGGTTGCCGAGGCGGATCCCTTGGAACCTTGTGCTCAGGCCCTGAAACGCGGAGACATTTTGATTTTCTTCCCGGAAGGCACGCGCGGCGACCCGGAAAGAATGAGTCGCTTCAAATCCGGCGTGGCCCGTCTTTGCGAACGCTCTCCGGAAGTTCCGGTCATTCCGGTTTTCATGCATGGCTTGGGCAAAGCCCTTCCCAAGGGCGAAGCTATTCTGGTGCCATTTTTCTGCGATGTATTCGTGGGGGAAAGCTTGCGCTGGAACGGCGAGGTGGAATCCTTTCGCGCGGCGATGGAGGATGGGATGTTGAAGTTGGCCGGGGAAGGAAATTTCCTGGAAAAAGAATGAACTGGGTGTCCCCGCCCCGACTCGAACGGGGATTTGCGGTTTAGGAAACCACTGCTCTATCCTGTTGAGCTACGGGAACGCGACGGGTAAAGGTACCCTCAAGGCACGGAGGACGCAAGATCGGCGGGACTTTTGCGACTCGCCTACCTTGGGATGGACGGGCTAAGCAAATAGCCCACGAAGGTCGCTGGGCAAATCTCCCCGGGAGCGGAAACGCAGGTTCCTGCGCAAGTCCAATGATAGCCGTTAATGGCCGAGCAAGGTCTGGTAATGCACGCGTTAACGGAGGTGGACAAAACCCCGAAATCCGAGCAATAGGCATTATTAAGATAGACGGGGACTTCCGTGCCCCAGATCTTGTCCGAGGTGACCGATGAGTCGGCCAATTTAGCGGAGGTGACCGCGCGGTCCGCGATTTGATTCGTCTGGACCGGGGACGAAGATCGGCCCGAGTACAGCGCATAGGGAACACTGAGAAGCTGAGTGGTTCCCAAATCGGTGTATGCCGTCCCACCGTTCACGTCCACCCCAACATTGATGAACATAAGTCTGGACCAGTCCAGGAGGCCGAAGGCATCAATGGTGGCTCCCCTGCCGATGATCAGGTTGATGTTGCCGAAATTGTTGGTGGTCGGCACATGGGTCTCGGAGTAAACGGGTGCGGGACTGTTGGCTGAATCCGCGTAGAGGCGGA
>JBGPFT010000197.1:0-4897 GCA_041483475.1 Fibrobacteria bacterium
AGAACATGTCCCTCTCGCTGGACCTGATGATCATCATCCGGACGGTGTGGGTGGTGCTGGCGGGGCGGGGTGCCCGGTAAACACAGCTTCCAAAATCGCCGGATCGCTGTCTTTCAACATCTCCCGCAGCGCGCGGACATGGATCCGCACGAAGGGGGGCTTCTCATCCTGCAGCGGCTTGCCGGGAAATTTCGCCCCCCCGGATCGATCCGGATCCGCGCCGGGGGCCCAGGCGAACAAGAGCATGCAGATAGCGTTGAGCCTGCGCCGCCAAACCGGTAAACCGGGCCAATCCCAAACCGGCCAGACGAAGCTGCGGGCGCGCCGCCGCAAACGCGGCGTGGGCCGGACACAGACGGGAAAATCAACGAACCGCAACAGGGGCATATCCTGGTGATGATCCGAATAGGCGAATCCGAGTCGGCCCGCCTCCCCCAGGCCCAGGTCCTTCAGACGCCGGATTTTATTCTCCCCGCGCAGGTTGCCGTCGCGGTAAGCCGGCAGGCGCAGGAATCCGCGACCCCATTCCATTTCCGTTCCCAACACGGTGCACGGGGGCAAAACGCTTTGGATATGCTTTAAATAAAAAGTTCCGCTGGCCGAAATCACCGTCACCTTATGGCCCAGGAAATGATGGGCCCACAACCTTTCCAGCACGGATTGGCGGAAACGAAAAACGAGATCGTCGCGCACGAAGGCCGCCGCCAGAGCCTCCAATCGCTCCGGCCGTTCGAAGGACATGGGCCATAAAAGGACGCGTTTGAGCGCATGGCTGTTCAGCAACCTCAACACGTACAAAAGGACGGCCGCCGCTCCGGCGATTTGGAAAATCCTGCGCCCGGGCCGGTGGCGATAATAGAAGCGCAGCCAGAAAAGAATGCTGTCGCCCTCGATCAGCGTCCCGTCGAAATCGAAGAAGGCGTGCACGGTCCCGGCCATCACGGGTTTAAGTTAGCCCCAAATGCTATTTTCGTCGCGATGCCGTCGACGGAATTGGAACCGCTCCGAACCCGTTTGCGGAAGCTCCTGGCGGCTTCGCCGACGGCCGAGTTTTTGCGCCATTCCGGGTCGAGATGGGAAAGCGCCTGGTCCGAAGGCCGCGCGCCGGACCCGGGCGAGATCCGGGAAATGGAAAGCCGCGGCAACGCCTGCGAGGATTGGGCCGGGATCCGTTTTCTTGGCCGAGGTCCGCTCACCGGAATTTCCGAATGCCGCTTCGAGGGGCGCATCGCGATTCGGCTGAACGGAGGATCCACACGGCTGTGGCGCAGCCGCTTGCGCGACTGCTTCATCGGAGTCGCCGGGGTGGAAGACGCGGGTTTGCTCGACCGGGTTTGGATGGAGGACGGGGCTTGGCTGCGCCGGGTCGGCGAGATCACCGGCGGATCCAATTCCCGTTATTGCCTGGGCCGCGCCATCCACCCCGGCGATGAAACCGCTTCCCGCCGGGTCTGGCTCCTGGACGGAACGGACATCGAGGACTGCGCCCGAATGGCTTCGCTCCCTCTCGCCGATCAGGAAACCCTGGCCCGCGATATCTGCGAAGCGGAAGAAGCCACCGATTTCACCTTTATCGGCCCCGGCGCCCGCATTGAATTGACCACTCTCATCGAGGATTCCTTCATCGGCCGCGGCGCGGTGATTCGCGGCGCGGCTTCGGTGCGGCGCTGCATACTCGCTTCCACCCCGGGCGCCCCGCCCATCATCGGGACGGGAGCCATTGCGGAAGACGCGATACTCGCGGCCGGAGCCCGCGTGGAATCGGCGGGGCAAGTGAGCCGTTGCCTTTTGCTCGAATGTTCCTCGGTGGAAAAAGCCGGCCAAGCGGCCGACTCGGTACTCGGACCCAATACCCATGTAGCCAAGGGGGAAGTCACGGCTTCGCTGGTGGGGCCTTTCGTCGGCTTCCACCACCAGGCGCTTTTGATCGGAGCCCTTTGGCCGGAAGGCCGCGGCAATGTGGGCTATGGCGCCAACGTGGGCAGCAACCATACGGGACGCAAGCCCGATCAGGAAATCAGGCCCGGGGAAGGCGCCTTTTTCGGCCTAGGTTGCTCGATCAAATTCCCCGCCAATTTCTCCGAGGCCCCCTATTCCTTGTTCGCCACCGGAATCACCGTTCCGCCGCAACGGCTCGCCTTTCCGTTTTCCTTGATTACCAGCCCCTCGGAGATTTCCCCGACCGGGACGGAAGGATTGAACGAAATCCTGCCCGGCTGGATGTGGGGGGGAAACGCCTACGCGCTCATCCGCAACGCCTATAAATTCCAGGACCGCGAACAAAGAATCCTCCGATCCGAATTTTCGGACTCGCCCCTGTGCGGCACTTTTCTGGCGGGGTATATGTTCGCGCCGCGCATCGCGATTTCGGCGCTGCGAGCCTTGGAAGCCTTGCGCCGCGCGGCGGCCGGTCCAACCAAGATTTTTTATCTCGAGCCCGATTTGCCCGGACTGGGAAAAAACTTCTTGCGGCGGGAAAACCTGGCCGCCGCCATCGCGGCCTACGAAAACCACGCCCGCCTCGCCTCGCTCCAACTTCTTCTCCGGGATGACGCGCCGGAGCTGACGGAGCAGGAAATCCGTTCCCTTGATCCCGCGGCCTGGTTCGACGGACTGCGTCGATCCGTGGAAAATTCGCTGGCAAAGGATGGAAAACGCGGGGCGGAGATATTCGAGGACTACTCCGCGTTCCATGGGGAACCCGCCCGCGACCCGGTATGCATCCGGCTGGGCCGGGATTGCGAGCGCCTCCTGGAGCCTTTGCGGGAACGGTTAAAAACTATTATTGCACGCCGGACGGCGGGTTAGCTCAGTTGGTCAGAGCAGAGGAATCATAATCCTTTGGTCCGGGGTTCGAATCCCTGACCCGCTACCATTTTCCGGAAAGGGGCCGGGTGGATATGAACTCCTCTCCGAAATCCGACCTCGAGTTGTTCGACTGGGCGCGCGGCATAGAGGCCCTTTTCGACTCGCTGTCCGACGTCTATTTCTTCGCCAAGGACCGGAACAGCCGCTTCATCGCCGTGAACCGGGGCTTCGCCGAACATCAAGTCGGGAAAAGCGACAAGACGGTCATGCTCGGCCGCACCGACTTCGATTTCTGGCCGCGCCAATTGGCGGAAAAATACGTGAAGGACGATCAATACGTGATGTCCACGGGAAAAAGCCTGGTCAACGTGGTGGAGTTGGCCTTTTATCCCAATCACAGCACCGACTGGATCTCGACCACCAAGGTTCCGCTTTACGATCGCGCGGGGGACATCATCGGCCTGGCCGGCTATTGCCGCGATCTCAAGAAGCAGCACCAGGGCCCGCAAATGTGGATGGGCGAAGTCTTCGACTACGTGATGCGAAATTACGCGTCCTCCATCGACATCGCGGAACTGGCGGCTCTCACCTACCTGTCGGTGAGCCAGTTCGAGCGCCGCTTCAAATCCATGTTTCATTTGACTCCCATGAAATACGTGTCCTTGGTGCGCATCAACGCGGCTTGCCAGGCGTTGGCGGAAGGCAAGGAACGCATCTCCGACATAGCCTTGCACAGCGGCTTCTACGATCTCAGCCATTTCAACCGGCAATTCCGTAAAACCATGGGGATGCCGCCGGGCGCCTTCCGCAAGCGGTATTTCCAATCCAAAGATTATCCGCGCATCCCGGGCTTGCAGATCTATCCTCCGCTTCCACCCAAATCCTAACAGGGTGTCCCTCGCCGCGATGCGGCGGTTTTAGGATAAATGCGCGGATTTTCGATCGAAAAATTACAGCGTGTACTTCAATTTTCCCGGGAAACCTGCGGAAATACTACAACTATTTAACATGTAGTCAGAGTACTTATTTGATCAGGAATTTCATCCGCGGAAATGGGTGGGGGATCAAATCGAGAAGCACGGTGAAATAAGGGCCACCGCATGGATCTGCCTCTTCGTTTCAATGTCGATTACGGCGCAAACCGTGGTGCAACAACACGGTCAATTGCGCGTGCAAGGGAATCGCATTGTGGATAAAAACGGGCAACCGGTGAAGTTCAACGGCATGGCGCTGTACTGGAGCCAATGGAAACCTGCGTTCTATAATGCGAGTTGCATCAATTGGCTTGTGAGCGATTGGCGCTGTTCCATCGTGCGCGCTTCCATGGCCGTCGGATCGGGTGGGTATCTCACCAATCCCACCGGGGAAACGGCCAAGGTGAAAGCCGTGGTGGATGCCGCCATCGCCACCGGGATTTACGTCGTCATCGATTTTCACGAAACCGGCAACAGCAATACGGATCTCGCCGCGGCCAAAACCTTTTTCGGCGACATGTCCAGGACCTACGGCGCATATCCAAACGTGATTTATGAGACTTGGAACGAACCGCTCAACACCCACCCTTGGCTCACCGTGATTAAGCCCTATCACGAGGCCGTCATTCCCATCATCCGCGCCAACGATCCGGACAACCTGATCTTATGCGGCAACAAAAGCTGGGATCAGGACGTGGACGAGGCGTCGCTGAACCCCATCACCGTCAGCACCAACATCATTTACACCCTGCATTACTATGCGGCCACCCACAAGCAGCCCTACCGCGACAAGGCCCAAATCGCCTTGAACAACGGAATCGCCCTCATGGTCACCGAAGGCGGCCTCAGCTTGGCGAGTGGAAACGGGGCCATCGACACCGCCGAAGCGCGGCTGTGGTTGAATTTCATGAACACCAACTACATCAGCTGGATGAATTGGTCGGTCGCCGATCTCACCGAAACCTCGGCGGCCCTGGTACCGGGCGCTAGCGGCAACGGGGGCTGGACTGCGGCGCAGATCAGCCCGTCCGGCACCTGGGTGCGCAACGCCATCCGTGCGATGTACGTGGCGCCCACGACCCTGTTTTCGCCGCGGCTCACCGCTTCCGGCGGGC
>JBGPFT010000198.1:0-4890 GCA_041483475.1 Fibrobacteria bacterium
AACCGCGGCCCGGGCCTGCAAAAATTCGTTCAAACATGTAATTTAGATCCCGTTTCGAGGGAAGCCGTGAAAATCAGGACAACCGATAAATCAGAGAATGCGGCTCCCTCGCGCTGGGACGCCCAATGGCGAAAACAATTTTCCCGGCTCGCGAAGTTCCATGCGAGCGAGGGGCGGTGGCCCAAGGTCACCGAGGAATTCCCCGCGAAGAACCGCATCGGTCAATGGGCGAATCGCCAGCGGGAATTGCGCGAACGCGGCGAACTGGACGCCGAACGGGTCCGCCTTCTCCGCGAAGCCGGCTTTACCTGGAAGAAGAACGACGAGCGCGCCTCGCATTGGAACGGCCAATACGCGCATTTGCTGGAGTTCCGCCGCCGGTTTTCCGACGACTGGCCTTTCGCCCGCCAGGATTTCCCCAAGGGAAACCGGCTGGGGCTTTGGGTGTGGCGGCAGCGCCAGGCTTTCGCCTATAAGAAATTGCCGAAGGCGCGCCGCCTCCTCCTGGAGAAAATTCGTTTTCCTTTCGAGCTTCCCGACGCTTGGGAAGAGCATTATCGGACGCTGAAGCAATACCGCGCCCGGAACCCGCAGCGCTGGCCCAAGGCGCGCGAGGAATTCCCGGCGGGCAATCGCCTCGGGCTGTGGTGCCATTTGCAGCGCTGCGCCTACAAGGCGGGAAAATTGCTTTCCGAGCGCGCGGCCAAATTGGAAAAACTCGGCTTGCAATGGAGCGTGAAGCAGGTGAGTTGGATGCGATTTTTCGAATTGCTGAAGTCCTATAAGCAGGCTAATCCGAAAAAATGGCCGGTGCTCCAGGCCCTGGCATTGGAGGATCGCCGTCTCATCGCCTGGTGCAGCACCCAGCGGCACAAGCGCAAAACGGACAAATTGGACAAAGACCAGATCGCGTTGCTGGATAAGCTGGGATTTCGGTGGTAACCTCACCCCCGACCCCTCTCCACGCTTAAAGGCGTAGAGAGGGGGGCCGTTCCCGGCCACATTTTCTTTCCGTAGACGAGTTAACGAGAAGGAGAAAGCGCTTCTTTCCTCCCCCTCTCCATTTGTTTAAAAATGGAGAGGGGGTCGGGGGGTGAGGTCTTTGTTATTTAACAGTCGTGAACCCGCCACCGGATTTCCAGCCGCAGAAAAGTCCCAGAAAACTTCGCCGCGCCTTGCCTTGGCTGGTTTTCCTCGGGACGCTGACCCTATTTCTCCTGCAACGTTGCCCTTCCAACCCTTCCGAAATTCCCAAGTCGTCCGGGGCTTCCGGGGTGGTTTTGCAGCCTCCGCCTGAAACTTCCGCGTCGGTTTCCGAAACTCTTTCCCATAAGCCCAAACACCCGGCGTTGCAAATATCACCAGAACGGATCGCCGAAGACAGTGGTCACAACCTGTCCGTTGACAGCCTTCCCTACGTTTTTGCCGACCCTTGGGGCGGGCGACATTTCGATTCGGTGACCGTGCGTTTACATTGCGCCGAGGATTGCGCCATCCTCTATTCCCTGGAAGACAGTTCAAACCTGAAAAGCTATGAGGGAGAGATCACCTTTCGCCGCAACACTACGCTGTGGTTCGCGGGCGTCGATACGGCCGGGAGGCAAACCGTTCCAGTGCGGCTGGACTATGTCATCGAGAAGAATCCCGGAAATTGCGGAACCGGATCCATGCCGGTGCGCGTCGGGCCCCGCGAGATCTGCATGGATGTTTACGAATGGCCCAACCGCGAAGGGGCCCTGCCCCGGGCCATGGTGAACCGGGCCGAGGCCGAAGACTCCTGCCGCTCAACGGGAAAACGCCTGTGCGCCCTGGACGAATGGCAGGCGGGTTGCCGGGGCCCGGAGGCGTCGCGGTACCCCTATGGGAGCCCGTATGACGCGCGTTACTGTTCCACGCGCCAGGCCGGGCCGGCGCGCTCCGGTCGCTCGCCCGCCTGCCGCTCCTACTACGGAGTCTATGATCTCGCGGGCAATGTCTGGGAATGGACTTCCACTCCCGATCCCGATCACGAGGATTTTTTTCTGGTTGCGGGCGGGAATTGGGAAGCCGCCGAGAAGGCGACTTGCGATTTGTCGAAGTACAGCTTCTATCCCCAGAACCGCTATCCCGGCGTGGGGTTTAGGTGTTGCGCGGAGGCGCGGTGAAGGGTTACTCCGGGCTGACCATGAGGCCGGGAACGTGCCGGAAATGAGAATCGAAGGTAAGGAGAGTTGCGCCCAGGTTCAAGGCGATGCTTGCAATCCAGACGTCGTTTTGAGGAATGGGTTTTCCGATTTTTCGCAGATGAAGGTTGACCCGCGCATAACGCTCGGCGGTTTCCCGGTCCACCGAAGCTACTGAAACGCCTGGAACCTCCAAGATGTCCCGCAGGCGCGCTCGATTCAGGGATTCTTCGCGCGTTCCCAAGGCGAAACCGTAAAGAATTTCTCCCAATGCCACGGATGGCACATAAACCCGATCCGCTTCTTCCACCGCCTTTTGGGCCAGGATTTTGCGCTCTTCATCCCCTTCCGACATGAGTGCTGAAATCGCATTGGTGTCCAAGCACAATTTCACTTCCAAGCCTCCCAATCGATTTTTTCAAAATCCTTCAAAGCATTGAGAAATCCCTTCGCATCCTCGCCTCGAATGGTTCCGACGAATTTCGACAGATCCCTCTTTTTCCTGGATGGAATCTTTTCCCCTCCCAACGCCTCCTCCACTACCCGGATCACCGCCTTGTTCAGGCTCAAACCTTTTGCTTTCGCCACCTCGCGGACGCGTTGGTCCAATTCCGGCGGCACGTCGCGAACCGTCCATTGCATGGGGCCTCCTATGCAGGCAAATAGTGCCTGCACTATGATAGCATGAATGCAGGCATAAAAAATGGCCGTATTTTCATCAAAATCGTCATTGGCGCACAGATCGGAATTTTAATTCCCAATCTGTACGGGATAATGACGGCCTAAGGGACATTGACCTGTTGTAGCCAATAGGCTACACTTAGAATGATGGAGAATCTATGAAAAAGGCACTGACCACTCGATATGATGTCGCCGAGCATCTTCGTACTCCCGAAGAGATGGCGGCATATCTTGAAGCATGTATGGAAGAGGCTAATGGCGATGCCTCTTTCATTGCGAAAGCCCTTGGCGACATTGCACGCGCGAGAGGAATGTCTCAAGTGGCTCAAGATACAGGATTATCCCGTGAAAGTCTTTACAAAGCCTTGTCTGGAGAACGGACTCCGGGTTTTGATACCATTCTGAAAGTGCTATCGGCTTTAAAAATAAAGTTGCACGCTGAAGCAACACCTTTAGCGCTAAGGGTGGACTGAAATTACGGTGGCAATAATTTGAGCTTAGAAAGTACGAGCGCCGGGTTTCACCCGGCTCAATGGCGGATGCAAGCTGCGCCTCTTTTCTCGCAGGATTCTTCCTCTGCATCACGTCGGGAAGCCCTTTGGCTTGGGGCGGGAATCCTTTTTCTGGTCGCAGCCTGGGCCGGCAGCGCTTTCAGCGTCCGGGCCGCCGACGCGCTGAAGCCGAAGGATTGGAACCAAAGCTCGCTGCTGTATCTCCCATCTGAAAAACTTCTGAAACCCATGGCCCTGGATTTTGACGAGGCGGTGGCGGATATCATTTGGGTGGATGGGATACTGTATTTTTCGGACGCTTTCCTCACGAACGGCAATTATGAATGGATGGGCCATATTCTGGATGTGGTGACCACCTTGAACCCGCGATTTCTGAACGCGTATGAATTCGGGGGCACGGTGCTGGCGCGCGATAAGGGGGAATGGCCTCAAACTCGAAAACTTTTGGAAAGGGGCATCGCGCAGTTTCCGGAAAATTGGCAGTTGCGGGTTTATGCGGCTATGGGGTACGTGAATTTGGACTCCAATTACTTGGTCGCAGCCGAAATCCTGAAACCCGTGGCCTTGCTTCCGAATGTGCCGGAATATGCCAGAACCCTATCGGCCACTTTCTTGGAGAAGGGCGGTGATGAGCGCTTGGCCCTTGCTTTTTTGGCGGATCGTTATTTGCATGCGCCGGAGGCGATTAATCGCGAAGTGTTTCTCAATCGACTGATGAAAGTGTTTCCGCGAGCGACGGGGCCGGAAAGGGATAAGGAAAAGGTCCGCAAAATCCTTTCCCTGGCTCAAGTGGATCCGCGATCCCAGGAAATCGTATTCACCGTCCTCTACGAATATCTTCGGGGTGATCTAAGCCCTGGTTCTCGACGGGTGCTCGAATTACTGAAGTGATCCGTACTTTGAAGCATCATGCAATAGGATAATTTGAGGACGCGTTCTTCTTCCACATTTACACCCAGGGTTTCATGAAATCCAAACTCTTCCTTTTGACTTTCCTGTTCGGCTTGTCGGGTACAGCAGCCTTAATCTATGAGGCGATTTGGGCGCGTTACCTCAAATTGCTGCTTGGCCACTCTTCTTATGGACAAATCCTCACCCTTTGCGTTTTCATGGGCGGAATCGGAATCGGTTCCTTTCTCGCCGGAAAATGGATTCGAAAAATTACTCGGCCCTTGCTTGTCTATGCCTTTATTGAAGGAGGGATCGGTCTCTTAGGCCTGCTTTACCATACTTGTTATCAATGGGTTTCCGCCCAAATCCTGGACTCGGGGGTATTGCTGGGAATACCCGGCTGGGCCGTCGTGGCGATTAAATGGGCGGGTGGCGCTTCCATAACATTTCCGTCGGCCGTTCTCATGGGAATGACTTTCCCATTAATGGTCACCACCTTGATTCGGTTATTTCCCACGGACGCAACCCGGTGGATCGCGAAGATGTATTTCGTAAACGCCTTGGGTGGCGTTATCGGAGTGCTCCTGACCTCCTATGTCTTGATTAACCTCTTCGGCACCATCGGAACGCTCCTGCTCGCGGGT
>JBGPFT010000199.1:0-4867 GCA_041483475.1 Fibrobacteria bacterium
AATCCAATCAACACGAGTTTATTTTTCGAATTCCAAGGAGCGGTTCCCAAATCCAGGGAGATGGAAAAGGGGTGTTCGCCTTCCGGATCGGGATAGGTGTAGCGGAAATAATTGATGCATTCCTCGATGCGCACGGCTTCCGGAGGCGGAAGCTGGCCCTGGGTGAGGAAGCGGCGTATGTTGGAGTAGGAGGCATTGTCCACGTCGACGGAGAAGGTGCTGAGCGGCTCATGCGAGGCGAGATGAAATCCGTTTTCAGCGACGGCAGCATATCCTTCGGTGTTGAATTCCGGAGGAGGTTGGGGGACCGACGCCGGCATGCAAGCCACCGCATCTTCTTCCATCATGGCCATTTTTCCTCGTGTCCCGATGCGGGCCGTGCGCGCAACCATTGAGGCCTTGGATTTGGAAGCGGGCGCGGAAGATTTTGGCATCACTTGTTTTTCAATGTCCTGAACCGGCGGAGCGATGATTTCAGGCTGCACGACCGGGGCGTTTTGCTCTGGGAGTTTTTCGGTTTCAGGAACGGGGGCACGGGTACAATAGAAGGCCGCGAACAGCGGGATGAGGACGATAAGGGTGCGGAGCTTGGGATGTCTTTCGGGGTACATGATGGTTTCCTTTCCGTGGGCGGTTTTGCCCTATGTCACTTAAGACAAGGGATGTCCCGGAAAAGTTCCCAACCTCACCCCTAGCCCCTCTCCATGTCTAAACACATGGAGAGGGGAAGGTCTAAGTTTTAAGATGCGCCCAGAAACGACCCCCCTCTCTACGCCTTTAAACGTGGAGAGGGGTCGGGGGTGAGGTCAATGCACCTTGATTACGACGGAATCGGGGGATTCGGAGGAGGAATAGACGATGGTGCGATCGCCCAACCCCAAATTTTGCAGCCTAGTCGCCAAGGAATCGCCCGCAACTTTGGACGTCTTCAACTCATAATAAACCACGCCTTCGCGGATGTCGAGCCGGAAACCCAAAGCCCGTATCAGGGAATCCTGCTTCAAACTGAGCATGATAGAAGGCAAAGGAGCCGAAGCCGGGGGTTCCGCCTTGGATTCCGACGCAGCCGATTTCGCCGCCCCTGAAGGGCTTTCAATGGCGGCCACGGGTTCGTCCATGGGCTGCAAGGATTGGGGGTTTTCCAATTTTGGGGAGAACGCCCGGGCTCCGGAAGCCCGTCCTCTCGCCATCGCCAAATTTTCCGGAACGGGCGGACGAGGCGGTTCCGGGGATATCAATTCATCGCTTTCTTCCAATTTCCCGCGTCTGTTTTCGGATCTTTCCGGGGCGATTTTCTTCTCCGCCATCTCCCCATGATCCGCGGGAGGGGGTGCAGGGGAGGGCGCTGGATTTTCGGCTTGGGCCAATTGCAAGGGAACCGATTTTCCGAGTCGCGCCGGCAAAGCCCAGATCAGCAAGGCGACCAGGGCGGCTCCGACCAATTGCATGGGAACCTTGAAATACCAGGGAAAAAACAGCGCCGCTCCCAACTTTCTCCATCCGGAAGGGGCGTCGAGACGCGCCCGCAGGCGCAGGGCAAAACCCGGAGGAGCTTTGCGGGACGGCAACCCACCCAAGGCGGCGAAATATTCCTTGGCTTCCTTCAAGTCCTGGGCGCATTCGAGGCAAATGTCCAGATGGCGCCGTTCCTCGGCGGAGTCGGCCGAGCCCATGGCCCAGAGCTCCAAGGCTTCGGGGGAAAGATGCTCGCTCACGTTTTCTCCTCCGCGAGAAAATCGCGCATCTTCTCCCGCGCCCGGTGCAGGCGCGAGCGCACCGTACCCAGGTTCGCGCCCGTGATTTCGGCGATTTCCTCGTAATCCCGCCCTTCGATGTCGCGCAAAACCAGGGGAACGCGGAATTCCGCAGGCAAAGATCGGATCCCTCTTTGGACCCAGGCTTCCTGTCTACGCGCTTCCAAATCGGCCTCGGGCCCGCCCGCCGGATCCGCCGCCGATTCCAGGTCGTAATCCGGCGCTTCCCGCAGCGATCGCCGCCGCGAACTTTGGCGGATGTTTAAACTGACGTTTACGGCGATGCGGTACAGCCAGGTGGAGAATTTCGCCTCGGCGCGGAAATCCTTCAGGCCGCGATGCACCTTCATGAAAGCCTCCTGGGCCGCTTCCTCGGCGTCACCTGCGTCACCCAGCATGCGATAGCAAAGGTTATAAACCCGATCCTGATGCCGCTGCACCAAGCGGTTGAACCCTTGTTCCCTGCCTTCCTTGAACCATTGCACATATTCCAGATCCCAATCCTCCACCCCGGCTCCATCGCCTGCCGGTTCGGATTTAGACCGCGGATCGGGGAATAAGTTCCCGGCCGCGGAAAAAAATGCGAATAAGGCGCGTTGCCAAAGGCCGCCGAAAAACCAAGGTCCGGATAAAACCATCAAGGCCGCCAAGTCTCCCCCACTCTGAGCCAATAATAGCGAGTGACGCCCAAAACCAAAGCCCGGACCTGGTCCCCGGTCATTCCATGCCTTTTTCCCGCCTCGGACAGCGAACGCGAATCGAGTTCAAGATGGAAGAATTCGCCGCGATCGAGGCCGGCCGGGGCTCCCCGCAAGGTTTGGGACAGGCGCCAGCGTTCCGCCTTCAATCCCTGATTGGCCTCGAATACCTCGTTTATCAAGGCGGTTTCGGCGGCGTCGGGCCTATGCGCGGACAATCCCAGGGCCTTCAGCGAATCGATTTGGGAAGACGTCGGATGTCCGCCTCGCAATGTCACTTCGCCGCGGCGATACTCGGCCACCGCCAGCCAATTCGAGGTGGCGGCCAAGGCGCTGTCTTCGGCCAGGAAAACGCAAATCCATTCGGTGTCGCGGCGCTGTTGCAAAAGACCTTTCAACACGGCTAGGCAGGTGGGTCCAAGGCGGGAGGATTCCACCGGCCCCGGAGCGATGGCTTCGGCCAAAAGCACGGCGCCGCCGGTGATGGATTTGGAAGTGAGATTGGAAGCGATGCGTAGACGCATGCCTTCCACGTAACCCCGGATCTTTTCGGCGGGGAAAAGATCGGCCAAAGGATCGCGCTGCGATTGGGCCCGCCAAAAACCAAAACCTGCGCCCAGGACTACGCCCAGTCCCGCCAAGGCCCATAACCGTTTATTCATCCGCGGAGTTTTCCATCGTTTCCCATACCGCGTCGGCTTTTATCGTCAATTCCTCGGGCCCCGCGTCATTGGCAATTTCGAAATCCGCATGCGGCCTTTTCTCGGCTTCCGGCATCTGGCTGCAGATGCGGCGTTCCGCCTCTTCCCGGGTGAACCCATCGCGCTCCATCAGCCGCTGAATGCGCTGGGATTCCGGGGCGGTGACCAGCACCAGCCGGTTCATCTCCGGACGTGCGCCCCATTCCACGATCAGCGCGGCGTCGAGCACGACCCGGTTCAGCACGCGTGAGGCCGACAAAATTCTTTCCCGGATGGCCACCAGAAGATGCGGATGCACGATGCGATCCAAAATGGCCAAAGCCGCGGGATCCCCGAACACCAGCGCGCCCAAGCGTTTGCGGTTCAACCCACCCCGGGGATCGGCGACTTCCGGCCCGAACTCCGTCGCCAACTGCTGCACCAAGGTGCGGTTGTTGGCGTACAATTCGTGGGCCACCTTGTCGGCGTCGACCAGCGCGCAGCCTTTTTCCTGGAAACGCCGCGCCACCAGGCTTTTACCCGAGGCGACGTTGCCGGTGACGCCGATAATGAGACGAGTCAATTTCTCCCGCTTTCTGTTTTTCTCCTCCCCCTCTCCATGCCTTTAAGCATGGAGAGGGGGTCGGGGGGTGAGGTCATTCTTTCGCCTCCAACCAATTCTTTCCATGGCCGATGTCGACTACCAAGGGCACGGAGAGATGCATGGCGTTTTCCATTTCGTGCTTGACCAGTTTCGCGGCTTCGTCGACCCGGTCGTGATCCACCTCGAAAATGAGTTCGTCATGCACCTGAAGCAGCATGTCGCAGGGTAATTTCTCTTCCCCGATCCGGCGATGAATGCGGATCATGGCGATTTTGATGAGATCGGCCGCGCTGCCTTGGATGGGGGTGTTCACCGCGATGCGCTCGGCGTTTTCCACCAGCATGCGCGATTCGGAAAGCAAATCGGGAAGATAGCGGCGTCTTCCGGCCAAAGTCTCGACATAGCCGCGATGGCGGGCTTTCTCCACCGTTTCCCGGGAGAATAAATCCACGCGGGCGTAGGTGGCAAAATAATTCTCGATGAAGCGCTTGGCCTCGTCGCGCGGGATACCCAGCTGTTGCGACAGGCGCGTTGATCCCATGCCGTAGAGCACGCCGAAATTCACCACCTTGGCCGCGCGCCGCATATCCGGCGTCACCTCGTTCTCCGACACCCCATATAGCGCGGCCGCCGTGCGGGCGTGAATGTCCAGATCTTTTTGATAAGCCTCCTTCAACACCGGATCGCCGCTCAAATGGGCCAGCAAACGCAATTCGATTTGGGAATAATCCGCGGTCAAAAGCCGCCGGCCTTTCGGGGCCACGAAACAGCCGCGGATCTTTCGGCCCAGTTCGGTACGCACGGGAATGTTCTGCAAATTGGGGTTCAAGCTGGAAAGCCGTCCCGTGGCCGCGATCACCTGGGAATAGTGGGTGTGGACGCGCTGCGTTTTCGGATGCACGAGCGTCGGCAAAGTTTCCACATAGGTGCCGAGCAGCTTGGTCATCTCGCGATGGTCGAGCAACAGGCGGATGATTTCGTGTTCGCCTTCCAATTTCTGCAGCACATCCGCGTCGGTGGAAAACCCCGTCTTGGTTTTCTTGCCGGTTTTGAGATGCAACTCCTCGAACAGCACCTGTTGTAATTGTTGGGTGGAATTCACGTTGAACTCATGCCCCGCCAGCACGTGGA
>JBGPFT010000200.1:0-4836 GCA_041483475.1 Fibrobacteria bacterium
CCATGGATCCCGCGGCCGAGAAATACAATGCCACCGTCACGGCCATTGATTTCCTGACGCCGAACCTTTTCCACCTCAAAGTCAAGCCCGATAAACCCGTGGCCCCGTTCACCTCGGGCCAATACGTGCTGCTCGGCATTTCCAGCAATGTCCCGCGCCGGAGCGGGAGCGCCCCGGAGTTCAAGGAGGCCAAGCCCGACCGCTTGGTCTTGCGGTCTTACAGCATCGGCTCGGGCGGCCATGAAACCGATACGCTGGAGTTTTACATCTCCGTGGTCGCCAACGGATCCCTGACCCCGCGCCTGGTGGGACTCAAGCCCGGCGACCGGCTGAACCTGGGCGATAAAATCCGGGGGTTTTTTACCTTGGACGCCGTACCCGTCTCCCATCCATGGGCAGTGCTGGCGGCCACGGGCACGGGGCTGGCGCCCTACGTTTCCATGCTGCGCGCCCATATGCTGAAACCCCTCCCCTTCCGTTTCGTCATCCTGCACGGCGCCCCGCATAGCTGGGAACTGGGCTATTTGACGGAGTTATCTCTGTACGCGAAATTCCTGCCGGGCGTCAACTATTTCCCCTCCATCACCCGCGTCAAGGAAGACCCATGGTGGACGGGCGACACAGGCCGCATCACCCGGTATTTCGATACGCCCGTGCTGAAAGAACGGCTGGGACTCGAATTCGATCCGGGCAAGACTTCGGTGTTCCTATGCGGCAACCCGGCCATGATCGAGGACGTGAAGAAGATCCTCGAACCCAAGGGCTATACGGTGCACAAGCCGGACGTGCCGGGAAGCCTGCACACCGAGGAATACTGGTAGCGTTTTACTGCGCCAATTTTTTGCCCGCCAACGTATAAATCGTGGCGCCGGTTTTTTGCCCGCGCAGGGACTTTGGCACCCAGATAAGAAGATCGGAAAGGGGCGATTTCAGGGACAATTCCTTCCGGAACTGGGAATGGAAAAACACGGGCACGGCGTCGGGAGGCGCAGTCAGGACCGTACCGCCCTCCCCCACGGCCACGAATTGATTACCGGTCCATACCACGGAGTACAGGGAGCTTGCCGACCCCGATTTTTGCGGGGTCCAAGCCGCTCCGTCCGGCGAAGTCATGATCAGCGCAGGGTCATGGTGAAGGAATGTTGGGCGGGAATATCCCGTATAGGCCGCCTGGCCGACGGCGATCAACTGGCTGCCTGTCCAAGCCACGGAATACAATACTCGCGTCGTACCCGTGTTCCGGGTATACCAGGTCACTCCGTCCGGCGAAGTTACGGCGCCGGATCCCACCGCCACCCATTGGCTACCAGTCCAAATCACGGAACTCAATCCGAAGCTCGCTCCGGAAGCACGCGGCGTCCACGTAACTCCGTCAGGCGAAGTCAAAAGATTCACGCCATCGGTTACGGCCACGAGCAGGCCGCCGGACCAAGCTATGGAACGAATTGCAAACGCCGAGCCCGAAGTCTGCGTGATCCAGGTCACGCCGTCGGGAGAGGTCAGGATAACACCACCGCCAAATCCCGTTCCTACCGCGACGAGTTGGGTTCCCGTCCAAGCCACGGAATACAGGTTCGTCGTAAAGCCCACGCGCGGATTCCGAATGGTCCAAGTCAATCCATCCGGCGATGTAGCGGCGATTTGATCCCCAACGGCCACCCATTGGCTGCCGGCCCACACCAGCGACCGCAACGACGCCGACGTGCCGGAGTTTCGCCATGTCCAGGCCAAACCATCCGAAGAAGTCGCGGTTTTCCCGCTGTCGCCCACGGCCAACAATTGGCTGCCCGTCCAAACCATGGCATTCAACCCGTATCTCGATCCCGCGATCCTCGAAGTCCAAACCGTTCCATCAGCGGACGACAGGACGGATGCGCCGAAAAAGATCCCAAAATTTTCAACCCCCGAACTGGTCGCAGGGTTGGTCCCGACCGCCGCAAAATGGGTGCCCGAGCCCGCTACTGAAGACAGGTTTCCTCCCAAGACCAAGCTGCGCAAGGTCCAGGCGGCGCCGTCCGTGGAAGTCACTACTGTGCCCGAATCCCCCACTGCGATCAATTGTCCGCCCGTCCAGGTTATGCCCGACAGGTGATGCGCCGTACCCGCACCTCGAGTCGTCCAAGCCACGCCATCCGGAGACGTCAGAACCGCGCCGTTTTGTCCCACCGCCACGATTTGGTTTCCCGTCCAGGCCGCCGCATTCATTTGATTCGTGATTCCCAAATTATGCGACGTCCAGACGGTTCCATCCGGGGACGTAAGGGCCGTGCCGCTGTCGCCCAGGGCCACGAGTTGGTTGCCCGCCCATAGTACGGAAGTGAAATGGATTCCGGTGCCGGAGGCGCGGGATGTCCATGCTATTCCGTCAGGAGAAGTCAAAAAGGTTCCATTGTTCGATGCCACAACCAATAGACTGCCCGTCCAAGCCACGGAAGAGTAATGGGTATACAAGGACGAGTCTCGCAAAGTCCAGTTCACGCCAGCGGGTGAGGTCACTAGGGTTCCGGTGAATATCCCTTTGTAATATCCGCTTCCCACGGCCACGAATTGGGTACCGGTCCAGATCACGGACGAAAAATCGGTTTGGATGCCCGAGTTTTGCGGTGTCCAGGAAATTCCATCAGGCGAGGTCATCACCGTACCCAAACTTCCCACGGACAAGAACAGACTTCCCGTCCAGGTTACGGAATGCAGCGGATTGCCTTGGGGCAGGGGGTTCCGCAAGATCCAATTGGATTGGGCATCAGCTGTTCCGAACACTCCGGCGAGCAGAAATACAGTGACTGTTAGTTTGCGCATGTTTTCCTCCGGAATGGAAACCCCATTTCATAAATGAATTTAGCTCCTACCGGCCTTTTTCGAACCAGGATTTCCGGCGAAATCACCCGTTTGCGTGGAAGACAGGGGAAAATTTTAGAGATTCCGTCCCATGCAACGCCGCCTCTTTATCGGAGACCTCCACGGCTGCGCCGACGAACTCTCGGACCTGCTTTACCGCTTCGGGTTCATGCCCGGATCGGATCGGCTCTTCTCCGTAGGCGATATCGTGGGCAAAGGCCCAAAAGCCCGCGAATCCCTGGAACTGTTGCAACAATTCGACGCGCAAATCGTGCTGGGTAATCATGACGCGCATTGCCTGGACGCGGCAAAAGTGCCGGAGGAAAAACGCACTGAACGTCAACGGCTTTATCTCGACTCCTTGGGCAAAGAACGGGAACGCTGGCTGGCCGAAATGGCAGCGTGGCCGCTATTCGTCGAGGAGCCCGACATTCTAATGGTGCATGCGGGGCTGGAACCCGGTGTTTCCGATCCCGCTAAAATGCGGCGCCAAATCCTCATCTCCATCCGCACTTGGGACGGCCAGGGCGAGGATTTGAATTCCGAATCCAATCCGCCCTGGTTCGCATGCGTGGAAACGAAAAAGACCGTGGTGTTCGGCCATTGGGCCAAGCGCGGGCTGATCGACTTACCCCATTTCAAGGGACTCGATACGGGATGCGTTTATGGAAAACAGTTGACGGGCTGGTGCCCGGAGGAAAATCGATTCTATCAGGTTCCGGCGAGAAGGGCGTATGCCTCGATAGACGGGGATTAGCCCACCTCCCACCTTCGAATCGTATTGGTGCGATTCCTGCCGTGGATGGGAAAGCCGAACACGAACACCACCACGTCGCCTTTTTTCACCAACCCGCGCGTCTTGAGTTCGGCCTCGATTTTCCGGAATACCGCTTCGGTTTCCCGCACCGGATCGACGAGGATGGGATAGACGGAGTAATAGAGCGTGGAGCGGTGGTACAGCGGCGCGCGGGTGCAGGCCACCGCGATGGGGATGTTGCCGCGATAGGACGAGAGGATGCGCGGCGTGGAGCCGTGGGTGCTGATGGCGATCAGGGCCTTGGCGCCCGAAGTGAGGCCCAGGTACAGGCCGGCCTCGCAGGTCAGGGCGATGGGCTCGTCATGCACCACGCTGACGATATCCTCCTCCAGGTTCTGCTCGGCCATGCGGATGATGCGATCCATCATGGCCACGGTTTCCACGGGGTATTTTCCGGCGGCGGTTTCGCCCGACAGCATGAGGGCGTCCACGCGGGACAAGGCCGCGGTGGAAACGTCCGTCACCTCGGCGCGCGTGGGCCGGGGATTCTCCATCATGGTTTCCAGCATTTGGGTGGCCACCATGGTGACCTTACCCAGTTCGCGGGCGATATGGATCACGTTGCGCTGGATGGTGGGGATGCGCTCCAACTCCAATTCCACGCCCAGATCCCCGCGGGCCACCATCACCCCATCCGAGATTTCGACGATACCGCGCAGATGATCCACGGCCTTGGCGTTTTCGATCTTGGAAATGATGGGAAGATTAAGGCCCAGCCTTCCGCAAAAATCCCGGAGTCGCAGCACGTCCTCGGGACGGCTCACGAAGGAGGCCGCGATCCAATCGAAGCCCGCCCGGCGGATGAAGCGGAGATCGGCTTTGTCCTTCTCCGTCGGAAACGGCAGGCCCAAATCCACCCCCGGCACGTTCAGCGATTTTCCCGGTTTGAGGATTCCGCCCCGGATCACCTGGGCCCGGGCGGCTCGCCCCGAATGCCCCCGGAATTCGATTTCGAGCTTGCCGTCATCCAGCAAAATGCGCTGTCCCGGCTTCGCCCGCTGGAACCAGCCCGCATGGGTGATACCGACTTCCCCGCGCTCCGGTCGCCCGCGCCGCCTCGTCAAAAGCACGGATGCGCCGCGTTCCAGCGTATAGGTTTGCAGATCCACGCGGATCTTGGGGCCCATGAGATCGGCGAGTACGGCGCAGGGACGCTTCAGGCGGCGCGCGGCCGCGCGCAC
>JBGPFT010000201.1:0-4825 GCA_041483475.1 Fibrobacteria bacterium
ACAATAATTTGATTTGTTGTTCCTAAAAGATCGTTTGCCATCGCATTCTCCTTTGTAAAAAAATCTTAACCGCACAAAGTTGAAGGTATTTGCTTATGTCAGTAATACATCCGAACGCCGCCACTTTCAATAGTCCGGCTGTGCCTTTTTTCGAGTACGCGCTTGGGCCCTGTCTATTGTCTAAAAAGCGTACGCAGAATCCGCCATAATGGCTTTTTGAGCAGAAGGCCAGAACCGAGTCTCTATTTCCTCAAACTTCTCTGAAATGCAGGACTATGGGATTACCTTACGTGGGAAAATCCACCATTTTCAACGCCATGACCCCTCAGTAGGGCACAGGCCGGAGGCGGAAATGAAGGTGTTGGTGAAATCAGGGAGGCATAACGCCTTCCTACGGAGTGACATTCAATACAGCCCCCATACTTGTATCCGCACCGAAAGAGTTGGAAACCAAACAACTAAACCTGACGCCGTTGTCGAAAAGCATGGCGGTCAAAACAAAAGAAGCGGTATTGGCGCCGGCGATATTGGTTTCGTTGCGCTGCCATTGATAGTTGAGAACGGGTGCGCCCACGGCGGAAACCGTGAAAGTCACGGTGTCGCCCGCCAACACGGTCTGATTTTGCGGATATGAGGTAATGAGGGGGGCCCCCATATTCGGGTTAACGGTCAAGGCGGCTGCGGCACTGGTGTCACAACCGTTTGAATTACAAGCTATGGCCCGGAATTGCGCCCCGCTGTCGGAAAGCATTGCGTGAGCCAGGATAAAAGAGGCGGAAGTTGCGGTAGTGATATTAGCCCAGGAACCTGCCAACCGCTGCCATTGGTAAGACGGCGCAGGATTACCCGAAGCCTGCACGGTGAAAGCCACGGAAAACCCCTCGGTCACCGTACGGTCAATCGGCTGCAAGGTGATGGCAGGGAGGCCGGACGCCGTAGTGACCGTCAAAGTGGCTGATCGACTGGTATCGGTGCCGTAGGCGTTAGAAACCAGGCAGTAAAAAATTGCGCCGTTATCGGACAGTGTGGAAGTGAGGGAATAGGAATTGGAGTCGATCCCGATGATGTCAGCGCCATTCCGGCGCCATTGATAAGTCATGGGCATGGCGCCCACGGCGGAAACCGTAAAAACAGCAGTGCCACCTTCAACAAGGGTTTGACTTTGCGGATACGAGACAATAATGGGACGGCCAGTATTCTGGTTTACGGTTAAAGTGACCGTGGCGCTGGTGTCGCTGCCCATCGAATTGGAAACCACGCAGCGGAATAGGGCGCCGCTGTCGGCTGCCGAGGAGATCAAGGAATAAACTCGGGTCGTAGCCCCGGTGATATTGGTCCAGACGCTTCCCTGCGAGCGCTGCCATTGATAGGAGGGCGCGGGATTACCCGAAGCCAGAACGACGAAGGTCGCAGTAAATCCTTCCATTAAAGTCCGGTCGGACGGTTGGGAGGTAATGGCCGCAGCCCCGGAGGCCTTGGTGACGGTCAGAAAAGCCGCTTGGCTGGTATCTGTACCAATGGAATTGGAAGACACCACGCAGCGAAACATGGCGCCGTTGTCGGATAGCGCGGGAATGAAGGAATACGAAGCAGCATTGGCGCCGATGATATCAGTCAGGTTATTGCTTCCCTGGCGCTGCCACTGATAGACAAGAGGAGCGGCGCCCTCGGCTGCAACGGTAAAAGTCACGCTGGTCCCCTCGACCACGGTTTGACTGGCCGGTTGGGTGACAACCCGGGTGAACTTCACGTCGGGTAAGGAGTCCACCCATTGGGTGATTTCCAGGACGAAAACCTTTTGGCCGTCCTTGAAGAAGTCGAGCGTATCCAGGGGCTGCCCCACCGGCACGTTATCCTGGAAGATGTAATAGCGGCCTTGGGAATCCGTGGTGTCGGAGAGTCCGGTTTTTGCTAAACGCGCGACGATTCCCACCGCAGGAACGCTATCCCCGTATAAAACCCGCCCTTCCAGGCTGATCTTATTTCCCGTTCCCGTCCCGCTGGTGGTGCCGTCGCAAGTAACGAGGAAAAACAGGGCCCCGATTAGGACGAGGGACTTCAACACGAGAAGATTCTGCCGTACGATTTTTGCTGATTCCATAATTCCACCTATTTGGATTGGGGAAACAGTTGGATGTTCAATTGGTATACCCGGTCGGCCGGATGGCCGTCATTGCGCACCAAAGCTCGGACATCGGACAGGAATTTTTCCATTCTCTCCTCGATGGCCCGGCAACCGCTTTCGGAAACGCTGATGGTTTCAGTGGCAATATTCTTCAACCTACCCGTCTGGCTCAGGATCGCGGCTTTGGCCACGTCCAGGCATTGAATCTGGTATTGCTTGACGATTTCATCCTGCAAGTAAGTGCCGGAATGGATGGATTTTTCCGCGGGCTTCCAATGGCCGTTTTGGTTCCTGCGGATCAAGCCGAGTTTTTTAAGCAGGTTAAAAGATTCCCGGACCTTGGGCAAAGGCAAGGGAGGGAAAATCGCCTTGACCAGCGGCGACAAATCCTTGTCCACATCCATGATATCCAACAAAGCGCGGATGGTGCTGTGTTGCCAGCTCCGGTAATATTCGAAAGACTTTTTTTCCAATGCGGAAGTCGGGGAGCGGTTGGAAGAGATCAACTGTTCCAGGTAATAACCTTTTTCCGAAGGCAAAGCGCTTTGGTTGTGCAACACCAAAGTCCTGAAATACTTGGTTTCTTCTTCCTTCAGCTCCAACACCCCGATCAACGCCTCGGTTTTCGAGGGGCTGAGGGGTTTGCCGCCGCGGAGGACATCGCTGAAAAAACTGCGCGTGTTGGGAAGCCCCAGTTTGCGGCATATGTAGGCCTGGGTGAAGGACGATTCCTTTTCCGAGCGGACCTTGAAGTATTCGGCCAGGAACTTTCGGAAATCGGTGAAGGCGAAGATATCGGCGTAGGTGGCCATGCTGTGATCTTATACCCGAAAACCGCCGCTGCCAACGGTCCGGCTGTGCCTTTTTTCGAGAACATGCGTCATGTTCTAACTTTCCGCGCCATGGGCTTCAAATGCGGCATAGTCGGATTGCCCAATGTGGGGAAATCCACCATTTTCAACGCCCTGACCTCGGCCGGGGCCGAAGCGGCGAATTTCCCGTTTTGCACCAAGGACCCCAATGTGGGCATGGTGAACATCCCCGATCCGCGGCTCAAGGAATTGACGCGCGTCTATAAACCCAAACGCGAAGTTCCGGCGGTGATGCAATTCGTCGACATCGCGGGCTTGGTCAAGGGAGCCTCCAAGGGCGAGGGCCTCGGCAACCAATTCCTGTCGCATATACGCGAAGTGGACGCGGTGATGCACGTTTCGCGTTGCTTCGAGGACGTGGACGTAACCCACGTGGACGGATCGGTGGACCCGGTGCGCGACGCCGAGGTGGTGAACCTGGAATTGGCGCTCAAGGATCTCGACGCCCTGGACAAGAAATTGTCGAAGGACAAAAAACTGGCCAGCCAGCCCGCGCCCGAAGCCAAGGAGGCGAAAGTACGCGTGGCCATCCTAGAGCGCGTCAAGGCGGTGTTGGATCAGGGCAAACCCGCCCGCGCGGTCGGTCTTTCCAAGGAAGACGCCGATCTGATCCACGATCTCGGCCTGCTCACCCTGAAGCCCATGTTCTATTGCGCCAACATGCGCGAGGATGAAATCCAAACGGGCAACCATCACCTGAAAGCGCTGGAGGCCTTTGCCCGCGGCGAAAAATGCGACGTGGTGATCATCAGCGGAAAAATTGAAAGCGAAATCGCCGAGCTGGATCCGTCCGAGAAGGAGGATTTCCTGAAAACCATGGGGCTTTCAGAGAGCGGACTCGACCGCGTCATCCGCAAGGGATTCTTCATGCTGGGGCTGCAAACCTATTTCACCGCCGGCGAACCCGAAACCAGGGCCTGGACCATCGGCAAGGGTTGGAAGGCCCCGCAGGCGGCCGGGGTCATCCACACCGATTTCGAAAAGGGTTTCATCCGCGCTGAAACCTTGGGCTATGCCGATTTCCTCAAATGCGGAAGCTGGTCGGCCGCCAAGGAAAAAGGCCTGGTGAGGACCGAGGGAAAAGACTATGTGGTGCAGGACGCCGACATCATGCACTTCCTGTTCAATGTTTGAGTGCGCGCCAAATCGCTATCTTGTCCGCCGGCATGGAAAAACCCGAAGAACCGTCCGCGGACATTGACGCCTTCATCGAAGCGCGCGTCGATAGCGTGTCCATCACCAACTTGGGCTTCATCGTCTTCCTCAAGGGCGACGACCCGGATCGGGTGCTGCCCATTTTCATCGGCGCCAACGAAGCCCAATCCATCGCCTTGGCGCTGAACCGGCAGCCCCCGCCCCGGCCCATGACGCATGATTTGCTCAAAACCATGCTCGAATCCCTGGACGCCGCCGTGGTCCGGGCGGAGATCACCGAAATCAAGGACAATACCTTTTTCGGCCGGGTCTTCGTCAAAAAGGCCGGAGTCGAGGACATGGATTTCGACGCGCGCCCGTCCGACTCCCTGGCTTTGGCCTTGCGCTGGAGCGCGCCCATCTTCGTGCATCGCCGCGTGTTCGCCGAGGCGGCCGTCCCCGTGGCCAAACAAAAAGAAGGAGAAGCAAAAATGGAAACCCATGAATCCACGGCTCCCGCACCCGTAACCCCGGCGGAAAAACTGCGGGTGGCCTTGAAAAAGGCGGTGCAGGAGGAGCATTACGAGGAAGCCGCACGCCTGCGCGACGAATTGAAAAGGATGCAGGCGGGGAATTGAAATCACGCCCCGGTAGGGGCAACCCGCGGGTTGCCCCTACCGGGGCGTGATTTCAA
>JBGPFT010000202.1:0-4824 GCA_041483475.1 Fibrobacteria bacterium
AGGGCGTCATCTGGTATTATTCCCAGGTCGAGGAAAAAGCCTATTTGAAAGCCTTTTTTCGCAGCTTGAGCGGATGTTTTTTCGCCTTCGGTGTCATGGGATTGCTGACTTTGGGGAGCTATTACGGATGGCTCCCCTTTTCCGAATGGATACTCGGAAAAAACGCCCGGGGAGTTCACATTTCCGGATCGGAACTTCTCTTGTACCTGATGGCCGTGCCCATGATGCTGATCTCCGAGCTGTGCATCCAGGCCAACGTCAACAAGCGGAATTTGAAATACCGAATCCTGGTTCCCGGCATCGCGGTGCCGCTGGTGACCTACGGTTCGGCCCTGGGAGGCCGGTTTTTCGCCCCGGATATTTTCACTTTTCCCTTGTGCCTGCTGACGGGGAATTCCGTCGGCGCCCTGCTGGCCATTTGGGGGTTTTTCCGCGTCCACCGCCCCGCCTGGAGGGACATATCCCTGGTTCCGCTGCCCCCCTGGAAAATGATCCGCTATTCCTTTCCTCTGGCCAGCGCCAACATCTTCTCCGCCCTGGCCGCCCGGGCCGATATCTTCATGCTGGCGGGCTTCATCGGGGTGAGAAGCGTGGAAGTGTATACCGTGGTATGCATGGTCGGGAGATCCCTGACTTCCATCCGGCAGTCTTTCGAGAATATCCTGCTTTCCGCTTTTTCATCCTCGGGGACGGGACGCCTGACCGCGAAAGTGAAGCACTATTACAACTATTCGATTTGGCTGGTGATGAGCATCCAAGGGGTGTTATTGGCGTTGATCGTTCTTTTCGGCCGGGAAGGGCTGGGCCTAATCAACAGTCAATATGCCGCGGGATATTGGGCCATGATCTTCACGGCCTTTTTCGTCTATGCCAACACCATCACCGATTTTTCGGGGCTTTTGGCGTTGGGATTGGGTCGAACCGCCATCGTGCCCTTGTCGCACGTCATTTTTTTTGGAGTGAACGTGGGCCTGAATTTCCTCTGGATCCCCCGCTGGGACACGCTCGGCGCGGCTTTGGCCTTGGGAGTCGCCAATATGACGGGAGGCGCGATCTATTTCGCCTATCTGGCGTTTCACCATAAAAATTTATTGCTGTTGCGGGAGTATTGGCTTTCCATCGCGGCGGAAGCGCTGGTTCTGGGACTGCCGGTCGCCGGGGGCCTTTATTGGAAACTTACTCCCCTCGCGAATGGCGCGTGCCTTTTCCTGAGCGTGGGCGCGGTCTTTTGGATGCAAAAAACCTGGTACCGGCGCTTCAATTCCTTGATATCAGGCTCGCTCTCCCAGCCGGCCCCTTAAAAAATCGCCCACCCCGATCAGAAGATGGCCGATGTTGCGAAACTGGCCCGCGAACAGCTTGACGGTTATCCGGTGAATCAGCAAATACCATAGCGAAAAAGGGAGCGCCCAGGGCATGTTCTTCCAAACGAAATGGAGGAGATTCCTGGCGAAGTAATACTCTTTCTCCATCCGGGTGGAGCCTTTGCCGTCCTTGTGGTAAACCACCGCCTCGGGGGCGACGCCGATCCGGACTCCGGCGGCCTTGGCGCCGTAACAAAAATCCACGTCTTCGAAATACAGAAAGTATTCGTCGGGGAGCAGTCGGATGTCCAGGCATGGTTGCGAGACCAGCATCGCGGCCCCGATCACGTAATCCATCTGGTCCAGTTGGGCTTCGTCCTTGATTTCCAGGTTGCGCCCCGAATAGAGATTGAAGCGGCCCGCCAACGCCTGAACCGTCTCCGGTTCGTCGTAATACGCGATTTTTGCCGAGCAAATTCCCCAGCCGTTTTTTTCCGACCGGGACACCAAAAGGGAGAGGCTGTCTTTCCGGACCGCCGTGTCGTTGTTCAGGATCCAGACGTATTTGGAATCCCCCTTCTTCCGACACCACCGGATGCCGAGATTGAAGCCTCCGTAGCACCCCCAATCCGTTTCCGATTTTATGAGAGTCAAAGGCGGGAGGGCCGCGTCTCCCGAAGCCTCCATGAGCAGGGAGCCCCGTTCATCGACATAGGCGTAGGGAATCGGGGAAGCGAACTTTTTCAAGGATGCGAATATCGGGGAGCGTTCCGGGGTTTGCGACCGCAACTCGCCCTTAGTCCAAGCCAGGATTTTCTCCAGCGATTGATCGTGGGATCCATTGTCCACCACCACGACTTCGAAATTGGGATAATCGCAGGAGTAGACGGATTCCAAGCATTCGAGGGTATCCCGCCAGCCCTTGTAATTCAGGATGAGGACATAAACTTTGGGTGAATCGCCGCTAGTGATCATGCCGGGAAACTTAGATTTACCGGACACCGTGACGAATCAAAACCCGGCGACCGTGGAAACGCCCCTGCTAGAAGTCGCCGGGTTGCAGGTGGATTTCGGGAGCGGTCGGGGTGCGTTCCGAGCCGTCAAAGGCATGGGATTCCGGATCCCCAGGCACGCCACCCTGGGCTTGGTGGGGGAAAGCGGAAGCGGGAAAACCACGGTGGCGCGCGCCATCGTGCGGTTGCTCAAGCCGAGCGCCGGAAGCATCCGTTTCGACGGAGTCGATCTCGCCGGCTTGTCGGAAAAAACTTTTCGTCCCTACCGCAAGCGCATCCAGATGGTGTTCCAGGACCCGTATTCCACCTTGAACCCCAGGCTGTCCATCCGCACCAGCCTGCGCGAGGCGCTGGCATTGGGCCGGCCCTCCGCTCCGGAAACCTGGGGGGACGTGATGGCGGAAAAAATGCTTCTGGTGGGACTGGAACCGGAATACCTAGTGCGGTATCCCCACGAATTCTCCGGCGGGCAACGTCAGCGCATCGGCATCGCCCGGGCCTTGTGCGTGGAGCCGGAATTCCTCATTTGCGACGAGCCGGTGTCGTCGCTCGACGTTTCCATCCAGGCGCAAATCCTGAACCTGCTGCGAGATCTTCAGGAAAGCCTGGGACTCACCACACTCTTCATTTCCCATGACTTGCGTGTGGTCCGCCACATGGCCGGGCGCGTGGCGGTGATGCATCAGGGCGAAATCGTGGAGGAAGGCGATTCCGACGCCGTATTTGCTTCTCCTTCTCATCCCTATACGCAGGCCCTGATCCGGGCCATTCCCGGCCTGAGGAGTTAATTTTACCCTCTTCCCGTGACTGAATCGAATCCCGTTCCCGCGTCGAACCCGGGCCCCCTGATCGTCCAGGGGGACATGACTATACTCCTGGAAGCCGCGCACCTCCGGCATGATGAGGCGCGGGACGCCATCGCCCCCTTCACCGAACTGGTCAAAAGCCCCGAGCACGTCCATACCTACGGCATCTCGCATCTCTCGCTTTGGAACGCGGCCTCGGCCGGCCACAACTCGCGCGCAGTGCTGGACATCCTGCGGAAATATACCCGTTACCCGCTGCCGTCGAATGTCGTGTACGAAATCGAAACCTTCATGGATCGCTACGGGCAGGTCCGGCTGCTCCGTGAGGAAAACGGATTGGTGCTGGAGGCGGAGAACGAGGCGCTGCTGGAGGAGATATGCCACCACCGAAAAGTGGCCGCTTATGTGGCCGAACCGCCTCGGCATGGGCGCGCCCTGCTGCACCCTCATTGCCGCGGCCCGCTCAAGGTGGCATTGACGGAAATCGGGTTTCCGGCCGAAGACTTGGCAGGTTACGTACAAGGCGCGCCGCTGGCAGTCGATTTGCGATCCACGACGCTGGAGGGAAAGCCGCTGAAGGTCCGCGATTACCAGGAAGGCGCCGCGCGGGTTTTCCATGCCGGGGGCGGCGAAAAAGGCGGATCGGGGGTGGTGGTGTTGCCTTGCGGGGCGGGGAAGACCATGGTGGGGCTGGCGGTGATGGCGCGCTGCCGCTGTCATACTTTGATCCTCACCACCAACGTCACCGCCGCGCGGCAATGGATCCGCGAAATTTTGGACAAGACCACCTTGACTTCGGATCAAGTGTCGGAATACACCGGTGATTCGAAGACCATCTCCCCGGTGACGGTAGCGACGTATCAAATCCTGACCTATCGCAAAAGGAAAACCGAGGAGTTTCCCCATTTCGATATTTTCGGGAAAAACGCCTGGGGTCTCATCATCTACGACGAGGTACATCTGCTGCCGGCGCCGGTGTTCCGCATTTCCGCGGACATGCAGGCCACGCGCCGCCTCGGCCTTACGGCCACCTTGGTCCGCGAGGACGGCAAGCAAAAGGAAGTGTTCTCGCTCATCGGTCCCAAGAAATTCGAGGTGCCCTGGAAATTGCTGGAGCAGCAAGGCTGGATCGCCGTCGCCGTCTGCACCGAGATCCGGGTGCCTTTGCGCAACAGCGAGCGCATGACCTATGCCATGGCCGATCTCCGGCGTAAGACGGTGCTGGCTTCCACCAACCCCGACAAAATCCCCGTGGTGAAGGAATTGATCCGCCGCCATGCCGGCGATCGCATCCTGGTCATCGGCCAATACCTCGATCAACTGGATTTGCTGCAGGAACTGCTGGAAGCCCCGCTGATCAACGGGTCCACGCCCAACGGCGACCGCGAACGGCTGTACCAGGATTTCCGATCCGGGGCCATCGGGCTCTTGATCGTTTCCAAGGTGGGCAATTTCGCCGTGGACATCCCCGACGCCAACGTGCTCATCCAGGTTTCCGGCAACTTCGGCAGCCGTCAGGAGGAAGCCCAGCGCCTGGGCCGCATCCTTCGGCCCAAGGTCAACGGATCCAAGGCGCATTTCTATACCTTGATCACGCGCGACACCAAGGAGCAGGAATTCGGGATGAACCGCCAGCTTTTCCTCATCGAGCAGGGATATTCCTACGAGGTCAAGGAGTGGAGGGATTATGTGGTTAATGGG
>JBGPFT010000203.1:0-4744 GCA_041483475.1 Fibrobacteria bacterium
AGGCGCGTAAGGCTTTATCACCTTTCCGCGATCTCCACCTCGCATTTCCCAAGGAAGGCATAGCCGCATTGCGCGCGCGCTGCCCCCTCCCCCCCCCCGGGGGGAAGGGGGGTAACGCCCATCTCGCACTTTGGACTCCCGAAGGCGGAACGCCGCGCGAGATTCCCATCGGGGACAGCGTGGAAATCCTCCTGCCCCTTCCGCAATCCGGCTGGCTGTGCGGAACCCTGTCCCTGCCCGCTTCCGCGGCGGAAAAATTCGCCTATCCCGCCCAGGCGATCGCCGTGCGGGTGCCGCCGCCGGCAACCCTTTGCCATGTGGGAAACCCGTTCATGTCCTTGGCCAGCTTGGGCAAGGGAGGAGCGCGCCTCCGGGTTCTGTCCTTCCCCGACGGCCGTGATTTCACCGGGGCCGATTGTGACGTCCTGTATCTCGCCGATCCCAAGGGCGCGGACGCGTCCTTGCTCAGCCGGGTCGCCGAAACCATACGCCGGGGCGGCAAAGCGGTGATCGGAGTCGGCCGCAACACCGATCCCGCGCTGCTGAATCGGAACCTGCTGGTCCCGTTGGGAATCGGGCGCCTCGCGGCCCTGGAGCAACACACCCCCATGCGGATCGCCCCGGCGGCAAAAACCTTGGCGAAGATCGGATGGCATGCAGGAAATTGGGGCGAACCGGGCGAAGCGAAAACCCAAATCACCTTGCTGCCCGATTCGGGAACCTCGGTGCTGCTCGCGGCCGGCGATGCCCCCATCCTCGCGTATCGCCGCGTGGGCCCCGGCGCTTTGCTTTTGTGGACCACGGACGTGAACGATCCGGATTGGACCGATCTCGCCTTGGGTCCCTGGGTGGCGCTGGCGCATCAAGCCTTCTTATCCGGGACCTGGACTTCCAGGATAAGCCTTCGGCAACTGGCTTCGGATTCCGTCTTGACGGTTTCCGTCCCGGAGGATGCGAAGGTCCGGATGGAGGGCCCGGACGGGAATGTCGAGCGCATCGACGCCGATCCGGCGGGATGGCGCGCCGGCCCCTTCAACCGCCTGGGACTGTACCGCGTGGAAACCGGAACCGACACCGGATTTGTCGCCGTGACTTTGGCCGAAAACCGCGGGGAGATTGAAAGAGCGGGATGGGAAGAGGGGCGCAGGCGTTTTCTCTCCGCTTTCGGCGCTTTCGGCGATTTCCGCGACCGCATCACGCTGCGCCGCGCCGACGACGATGCGCCGCTGTATGGAGGCATGCGGCTGCGCCTGCCGATGCTGCTCTTGGCCGCGTTGTTACTTTTCATCGAAGGTGCGGTTTCCCTCCGCCTGATGCCCGCGCAGGCCGCGCGGGATTGAATTCACGCCATGATCCTTCGCGGCACCACGCGCCTGCTCGGCCTCCTCGGACATCCGCTGGCCCATTCCCATTCGCCCGCCATGCACAACGCAGCCATCGAAGGCCTGGGCCTCGATCTGGCTTATGTTCCACTGCCCGTGGAAGCCGCCGGCCTTAAAACCTGCCTGGACGCCATGCGCTTGCTCAATTTCCTGGGCGCGAACGTCACCATGCCCCACAAGGAGGCGGTGATTCCCTATCTGGACGACATCTCCGAAATTTCCGCGCTCATGGGAGCGGCGAACACCTTGACCTTCCGGGATGGGAAAATCCACGGAACCACGACGGATCCGGAGGGATTTCTCGCGGGCTTCCGCGCCGCCGGCCATTCCTTCGCCGGCAAATCGGTGGCCATTCTCGGCAACGGCGGAACGGCCCGGACTGCGGCGTTCGCCCTGTTCCACCTGGACTCGCCCCGGCGCGTGGCCGTGGCGGCCCGCGACACCGCCAAATCCAAGCTCCTGGCCGCCGAGATACGCTCCCAACTCAAGCGGGATCTCGACCTCCTGAGCCTGTCGGAGTATCCGGATCATGCCGGTGAATTCGAGGTGGTGGTGAACGCGACCCCGGTGGGCCTGCATCCCAAGGTCGGGGAAAGCCTCCTGGCCCCTGAATCGCTGCGCCCCGGCCAAATCCTCTACGACCTGATCTACAATCCCGAGGAAACGACGCTCATGCGCTACGCCCGCGGCCGCGGCTGCGGGGTCGTGGGCGGCCTGGGAATGTTGGTGCATCAGGGCATCGCCTCCTTCAAGTTGTGGACGGGAATCGATCCCGATCGGGCGTTTTTCTACGAGGGCATCCGGCGATCCGTCGCGACCGCCGGAAAATCATGAAGCTCCCCATCACGCGCAGCATCTTCTTCACCGGGTTCATGGCCTCGGGGAAAAGCCGCATCGGCGCCTTGACCGCGGCGTCGCTGGGTTGGAAATTCCACGACACCGACAAACGGGTGGAGGAGAAAACCGGCAAGACCGTGGCCGAGCTTTTCGCCGAAAAAGGCGAAGAGGAATTCCGAAAACTTGAAATCGAGGTGTTGCAGGCGATCTGCCGCGAAGGCCCGATGGTGGCTTCCCTGGGAGGAGGCATGCTCCTGAACCCCGAGGCCATCGGCCTGATCCGCCGCGCCGGCGTGCTGGTGGGGCTCAAGGCGGCGCCCGAGGTGATCCTGGAACGCGCGAACCGGAAAAAGGACGCGCGGCCCCTGCTGTCCGGCCTCGACGACGCCGCCAAGCTGGAGAAAATCCGCGCCTTGTTGGCCGAGCGGAAACCTCTCTACGACCTGGCCGATCTCCAATTCGAATCCGAGGAGTCGGTGCCCCATCACCTGCTCACGCGCCGCATCATCCACCGCCTGCAAATCGAGGAGCTCGACCCGCTCTGGGTGGAACTGGGCGAGCGCCGCTACCCCATCTACATCGCGGAGGATTTGTCCGATCACGTCGATTCCATCGCCGAAAAGGCCGGATGCGCCGGGCCCTTCGCTTTGGTCTCGGATCAAAAGGTGAAGGAAGCCCAAGGAGCCATGGTGGAACGCCTGCGCTCGGCCCTGGGCGGAGGCTCCGCCTTTTATTGGAAGGAGGGCGAGGCGGAGAAAACCTTGGTCTCCGTCCAAAAATTGATCACCTGGCTGTTGCGCCAGGGTTTTTCCCGGAAAACCACGCTGGTGGCCTGCGGCGGAGGCGTGGTCGGGGACATGGCCGGATTCGCGGCCGCCGTTTTCCTGCGGGGCGTGTATTTCATCCAGGCGCCCACCACCTTGCTGGCCATGGTCGATTCCAGCGTGGGCGGGAAAACCGGCGTCAACCATCCTTTGGGAAAAAATCTCATCGGCGCCTTTCACCAACCCCGCGCCGTGGCCATCAGCCTTTCCGCCTTGGCGACCCTGCCGCATAACGAATACCTGGCGGGCCTCGCCGAGGTGGCCAAGTACGCCGTGATCCGCGATGCGGATTTCTTCGCCTTCCTCGAACAAAACGCCGGGGCCATTCTTCGCCGCGATCCGGAACCGCTCCGGCACGTCGTCCGCCGCTGCTGCGCCATCAAGGCCGGCGTGGTGGTCCGCGACGAACGCGAACAGGCGGAAGGCGGACGCGCGATCCTGAACTACGGGCATACCTTCGGGCACGCCTTCGAACTGCTCACGGATTACCGGCTCCCGCACGGATTGGCCGTGGCTTTGGGCATGCGCTGCGCGGCGCGCTTGGCGGCGCGGCTGGGCCAATTCTCCCTGGAGGAAGAAACCCGGCACAACGCCTTGCTGGACGCGCTGGAATTGCCGCGATATTTCCCCGGGAAACTCGACGCCGACCGGGCCTGGGAAGCCATGGGTCGGGACAAAAAAGCGGATGCGGGCGGGAGGACTTTCATCCTGCCCCGCCGCATTGGCGAAGTCGCAGCCTGCGTGAACCCGCCCCGGGAGGACGTGATGGCGACGCTGGCGACGGTCGAGGAAAAAGCATGAGTATCCTGGTCACCGGCTGCAACAGCTGCTTGGGCTATCACCTGCTGAACCTCCTGTCGCATACCAAGGGGGAAATCGTGGCCCTGTCTTCGGAGCCACCCCCGGAGCATTTGCGCCTCGCTCATGTCAGTTATGTTTCCACGGATTTCTCCGACTACAAGCAGACGTTGGCCCTGCTTTCGGAATGGCGGCCCACCGAGGTGTATCACCTGTTGTCGCAGGAATTCTCCCTGGGCATGACGGGGATGAAACCGGCGGCCCTGCTCCAGTTCTTCATCGTGGGCGCTTACAATCTCTTTGAGGCAGTGCGCCACGCGGTTCCCAAGACACGAGTGTTGTTCGTGTCCTCCTCCGAGATCTACGGCGGGGGACGCGGCGTGGTGGATCTCATCCACCGCGAATCCGACGCCGCCGTGCCGCTGACACCCTACGCCGCCGCGGTGGCCTCCTGCGAACTTTTAGCCCGTCAATTCACGGCCGCCCACCATCTCGACATCGTGGTGGCGCGCCCCTTCGGTGTCACCGGTCCCGCCCAGGATCTTAAATTCGTGCTGCCGTCGGCCGCCTCCCAAATCGCGTCCGTGGAGCTTTACGACGGCGAAAGCGTGATCTATACCGGGAACCTCGACGTGTCGCGAGACTATTTGGACGCGCGCGACCAAGCGCGGGCCATGGCCCTGTTGGCCAAGCGCGGGGTGGCCGGGGAAGCCTACAACGTATGCTCGGGCCAGGCTCGCACCATCCGCGATCTGGTGCAATTCCTCATAGGGCTTTCCGGCGTCCCCATCGAAATCCGCGTCGACCCTTCCCTGGAACGCCCCATCGACATACCGTTGCTGGTGGGCTCGCCGGAAAAGCTCATGGCGCTCACGGGTTGGAAACCGATGATTTCCCTTGAGG
>JBGPFT010000204.1:0-4649 GCA_041483475.1 Fibrobacteria bacterium
CGCCAGGCGCAAAAGTTCTTCAGGAAGTCCCGGTAATTCAGGTACTGAAATATTTGCGGTTGGGACGGCTTCGAACCCATGGGGTTAATCATACTACCCCCCGCGGTGGCAAGCGTTTTTCAGCGCCCCGCTTCCGGGAACAAAACGTGCCCGCTTTTCCACGTCCCGCCCCTCCGATTCCGCGGATTTCCGGGTACTATAGCGGAATATGTTTACTTCGGGTAAAAGGGTATTCTCGCAGCAAAAGAGGAGCGCGCCATGAAAACACGATGGAAAATGATGGGATGTTTTTTCTTTGCGATGGCATTTTTCCCCGCTTCGCTTTTGGCCCAAACCATCGACGGTACGGTGACCGACGGCGGTGGTAACCCCGTGGTCGGAGCCAACGTGGTCCTGATTATCCCCGGACCGGGAGGCGCCCAACGTGTGGATTCCGCCATCACCGACGCCCAAGGCCAATACGCTTTCAATAATGTCACAGTCGGTTTCTGGCAGTTGGAAATCAGCATGGCCGGCTATATCACCACCAACGGCTTTGTCAACATCACCGGCCAAGACGCCACGGTGGATGTCACCCTCACTCCCACGGGGGGAGGCGGAAGCACGGGAACCATCACAGGTGAGGTAACCGATGCTGGCGGCGTCCCTGTGGCCAATGCCACGCTGATCCTTACCAACGCCGGCGGCGGCTTTGCACCCGTGACCACCACCACCGATGTGCAGGGCCAATACACCTTCGACACCATTCCGGTCGCGAACGGCTACGTCGTCTCGGTAAGCGCCACCGGTTACCAAAACGTCGTCAGTCCGAATATCGACATCGCCGCGGGTCAGATCGTTACGCTCAACTTCACCCTCACCCTCATGCCAGGAACCGTCAGCGGAACGGTTAGCAGCTCAGTGAATCAAGCGCCCATCGCCAATGCTTGGGTGATGATCAGTGGAGGCGGCGGCGCCTTCCTGGACAGCGCCCTTACCGATTCCCTGGGACAATACAGGTTCAACAATGTCCCCAACGGCGCCAATTACCGAATCACTGTCACCGCCGCCGGCTTTCAAACCGCGGTCAACAACACCGTGACCATCACCGATGCCCTTCGAAGCGGAATCGCCGACTTCAGCCTGGTTCCCATCAACGGCGTCGCCAATACCGGTTCCATCTCCGGGTTGATCGCCAGCCTCAATTCCGGCATACCCATTTCCGGCGCCCAGGTCATCCTGTCGCGCGGCGGATTCGTCCCGAAAACCACCACCACCAACGCCCAGGGGCAATACTTATTCGACAGCATTCCCGCCCAGAACGGCTATACCGTCACCGTTAACGCGGCCACTTACAATAGCCTCGTACGGAACAACGTGGGCGTGATCTCCGGGCAAACCACGGTCGTGGATCTGAATCCGATTTCCACCTCGGCCGTGCGGCCAGCTCGGGGCGTTTCCCGCGCCGGGAGTCCGCATTGGGTGAATGGACGCCTGACGTTGGAACTGGGGCTTTCCACCCGCAGCCGAATGGTGGAAGTGTACGGATTGAGCGGTGCGCTATGGCACCGGATCCTTGTGGCCGGGGGCGTGGCGAGCGTGGTCCTGCCCGCGGATGTGACTCCATCGGCTAAGATATTACTCCGCGTGCGAAGTTCGTTGTAGGCCAATATCGCGTTATCCCATCTTGTATCCAGGAGAAGCCCCATGCGTATTTCGATTCAGAAAATTCTCGTCGGCAGCCTGTTTGTTTTTGGCTCCGCCTTGACGGGTTGTTTGTTCGACAATGAACATACCGATGTCGACCCGGGACCCTTGACAACCGGAAATCCGCCCGCGACGCTGGGAACACCGACGGGTTGGCAATGGCAGAATCCGATTCCTACCGCCCAATCACTTCGGGCGGTTTATTTCTTGAACGCAAGAATCGGCTATGCGGTGGGCGACGTCGGCAATATCCTGCAAACCAAGGACAGTGGAGCGAGTTGGCATAACCAACCCAGCGGGACCGCTCAGAATTTGAACTCCGTTTATTTCGTGGACACAAGCACGGGCTATGCCGTGGGCGCGAATTGCACCATCCTCAAAACCACCAACGGCGGGGCCAAATGGTCGGTGCAATTCAGCGGCATCACGGGAACTTTAGCCTCGGTTTTTTTCGTCAACGCCAATGTGGGCTATGCGGTGGGAACCAACGGCCTTATTTTCGAGACTGCCAACGGCGGACAGAATTGGTCCATACAGGCCACTCCTCTGGCCACGAATTGGAACGCGGTTTATTTCCCGAGCGCAAGCGTCGGTTATGTCGTGGGGGGCAGCGTCATTTTGAAAACCACGAACGGCGGCGCCAGTTGGATTGTTCAATTCACGGGTTCCACCCAGCGCTTGGTGGCGGCGCAATTCGTCAATACCGTAAAGGGCTACGTCGTGGGGGATGGAGGCGCCATTCTCAAGACCATCGATGGCGGGGTCACGTGGGCGGCCCAGGCCAGCGGAACCGCCCAGAATTTAAGTTCGGTGAATTTCATTGACAGCAGCACCGGTTACGCCGTGGGCGGCACCTTGATTTTGAAGACCGCCGATGGCGGAGCCTCTTGGTCCATTCAAGACGTGACCGCGCAAACCAACGGTTTGAACTTGTATGCCGTCCGGTTTGTGGATGCCAATACCGGTTATTTCGTGGGGCAGAACGGCATCATTCTTAAGACCACCAACGGCGGGTTCAGCGTCGTTTCCCAAAGCAGCGCCGTGACGGCTAACAACCTGTACGCGGTCTTTTTCGCGAATGCCGCCCTCGGCTATGCCGCCGGGGACGCGGGCGACATTCTCAAAACCACCAACGGCGGCGGTACTTGGACGGTTTTGAACAGCGGTACGCCGCTGAACTTGCGATCCATCCACTTCGTGGGAACCGATACCGGCTATGCGGTCGGGCAGGCTGGCACCATAGTCAAGACCACCGATGGCGGGGCCAGTTGGATAGCCCAGGCGAGCGGGACGGGGCGTAATTTTCAGTCCGTGTTCTTCCTGGACGGCAGTATCGGCTATGCCGTCGGGGGCGGCGGCGGCGGGGGGAATACCATTTTCAAGACCATCAACGGCGGGACCACCTGGCTTCCTCAGGGGAATGGAGCGAACGGCCCGCTGAATGGGGTTTATTTCGTGGACGCCAACATCGGATATGCGGTTGGCGGCGGCGGGGGAAACAGCACCATTCTCAAGACCACCGACGGCGGGACCAACTGGGCTGCGCAGGCAGGCGGAGTGGCCAGCGTTTTGCGTTCGGTTCATTTCGTGAACGCGGATACCGGTTATACCGTGGGCGCCAATGGGGTCATTTTGAAAACCGTCGACGCCGGGGCCATTTGGACGGCCCA
The DNA here is from genome assembly GCA_041483475.1 of Fibrobacteria bacterium. GTDB lineage: Bacteria > Fibrobacterota > Fibrobacteria > UBA11236 > UBA11236 > UBA11236. Next base: position 3,357 of record JBGPFT010000204.1, read on the forward strand.
GGCGAGCGGTGTGATCAATGCGCTGAACGCGGTTGATTGCGTAAACGCCGATACCGTTTATGCGGTGGGCAACGGCGGCGTCATCCTCGTTACCGTCAACGGAGGCGCCGGTTGGGTCGTGCAGATGAGCGGAACCAACAACGCCTTGAATGCCGTTGATATCGTCGACGCCAACACGGGTTATGTGGTGGGAGGCGCGGGAACCATCCTTAAAAAGAATTAGGCTGAGAGCCGTTCCTTCCTGACCGTCGTTCCGTAGAAAGCGCCGGGCGTTTATTTTTCGTCGCCGAAATTATAATCCGTCTGGATGATGTTGGCGGTTCCGCTTTCGACCACGCTTTGCTCGGACACTAAGGTGAGTACGGCCTTCTCCGCAAACTCGCGCAGACTTAGCGCTCCCACATTGCACATGGTGGCGCGCAGTTTGGCCAAGGTCACGCCCAGCACTTCGGCCGCCGATCCCACCACCGGGACGTAACCGTCCACGCCCTCCTCGAACTTGAGCCTTTCGATGGAGGCCTCGTCGGAATAGCGCTGCCAATTGCGGGCGCGATTGGAGCCTTCACCCCAATACGGCTTGTAGATGCGGCTTTTGATGGAAAGCTTGGGCGTGGGGCTTTCGTTGGTCATGGCGAAATAGCGCCCCATCATCACGAAGTCGGCGCCCATGGCCAGGGCGATGATGATCTGGGTGTCGTTGCTGAGGCCACAGTCCGAGCAGATGGGGATATAGCGTCCCGTCTTGGCGAAATAGGCGTCGCGTTCGCGCACCACCTCCATCAGGGCCGAAGCCTGGCCGCGACCGATGCCCTTCTGCTCGCGGGTGATGCAGATGGATCCCCCGCCTATGCCCACCTTGATGAAGTCGACATGCGCCTCCTCGACCAGGAAACGGAAGCCCTCCGCCGAAACCACGTTGCCGCCGCCTAGGACCACGTTATCGCCGTAGCGCTGGCGGATCCACAAGGCCGCATCCCTCTGAAACTCGGAATGCCCGTCGGAGGAATCGAAGGCCAAGACGTCGGCTCCCGCTTCCACCAGCGCCGGCACGCGCGCGGCGTACGCGTGGGTGTTGATGCCCGCGCCCACGGCCAGGCGCTTGCGCAAATCCATCACCTCATGGGGGTTGTTCATGTGATCGACATAGTCCTTCTTGAACACGAAGGCGTTGAGCCGTCCGTCGGGCTCGAGGATGGGCAGGCATTCCTTCTTATGCCGGTGCAGCAGGCGGTTGGCTTCGGCCAAGGTCGCGCCCACGCGGCCGTGAATCACTTTCTCCACCGGGGTCATGTA
>JBGPFT010000205.1:0-4626 GCA_041483475.1 Fibrobacteria bacterium
AGGCCATATCCTCACCGTCGAGGATCCCATCGAATTCGTCCACAAGCACAAAAAATGCATTGTCAACCAGCGCGAGGTGCGCTCGGACACCGATACCTTCGCCAGCGCCTTGCGGGTGGCCCTGCGCCAGGATCCCGATGTCGTGCTCATCGGAGAGTTGCGCGACACGGAAACCATGGCGGCGGCCCTTTCCATCGCCGAAACCGGCCATCTTACCTTGGCCACCTTGCACACCAATTCCGCAGCCCAAACCATCAACCGCATCGTGGACGCTTTTCCGGCCGGCGAGAAGGCCCAGGTCCGGACCCAGCTTTCATTCGTATTGCAGGGAGTGATCAGCCAGGCCCTTTTGCCCAAGATCGGAGGCGGCCGGATCCTGATTTACGAGGTCATGGTGGCCACTCCCGCCATACGCGCCATGATCCGCGACGACAAGGTGCATCAGATTCAAAGCTCCATCGAGGCGGGGCATAAGTTCGGCATGGTGACCTTCAACGCCAAGCTGGCCGAGGCGGTGCAACATCGGAAGGTGGAGAAAAGCGTGGCGATGGCCCGTTCCCCCGATCCCGAGCATCTCGAGCGGCTTATGAGCGGGAATTTCAAGTAGGGGTGCGGCGCGATGGCCAAGTGGCAATATACCGCCAAGACGGCGGCGGGCAAGGAGGTCAGCGGCCAGTTCGAGGCCGCTAACCGCCAGGAGGCCGAAGGGCTGCTGCGCAAGAAGCGGGTGCGCGCGCAAACCCTCAAGAAGGTCGGCGGTGGATTCCGCCTCGGCAAGGGCGTGCCGCTCAAGGCTTTGGCGCGCTTTACGCGCCAATTCTCCGCCATGACTTCAGCCGGCCTCCCCCTGATTCAATGCCTGGACATCCTTCAGGAGCAGTCGGATAATCAGAATCTGAAATCCGCCGTGCAGCGGGTGGCGGGGGACATCCAGGGCGGCGCCACCTTGGCCGACGCTCTTTCCAAACACAAGCACATCTTCTCCGATCTCTATTGCCAGATGATCGCGGCGGGCGAGGCCGGCGGCATTCTCGACACTATCCTGTTGCGCCTGGCGGAATATCAGGAAAAGGCCGAGGCGCTGCGCCGCAAGATCAAGGGGGCCATGACCTATCCCATCATCGTGGCCATTGTAGCCGTGGCCGCCGTGACCATTCTCATGGTTTTCGTGGTGCCGATTTTCGCCAGCATGTTCTCGGAGTCCGGGGCCCGATTGCCCCTTCCCACCCGCATCGTCATGGGCATCAGCAGCTTCATGAAACATTGGTTCCTGGGCATCGCCGCCGGCATCGGACTCGGATTCTTCGCCTTTTTCCGCTACTATAAAACCGATAATGGAAAGCTGCGTCTGGACAAACTCCTGCTCAAGACCCCCGTGTTCGGGGATTTGGAGCGCAAGTCCTGCATCTCGCGCTTCACCCGCACCTTGGGCACCTTGCTAAACTCGGGCGTATCCATCATCGACGCCTTGCAGGTCACGGGCAAAACCGCCGGTAACCGGGTGCTGGAATTGGGCATTTACAAGACCCTGGAAAGCATTACCGGCGGCCAAACCATCGCCGATCCGCTGAAGGCCACTGGGGTGTTCCCGCCCATGGTCATCCAGATGATCGCGGTGGGGGAGAAAACCGGCGGCCTTTCGGATATGCTGGTGAAGATCTCCGGCTTCTACGACGACGAGGTGGACGCCGCCGTCGAAAACTTGACATCTTTGCTTGAACCCCTGGTGATCGTAGTGCTGGGATCCATCATCGGCGGCGTGCTGATCGCCATGTACCTGCCCATGTTTGAACTGGCCGGCACCGTCAGCGGCTGATCCATGGCCGAAGCAACCGTCGACTCCGGTTCCCCGGCGACGGAGTGGCGGCCGGACATGCGCGCCGTCCTGCTCTCCCGGGTCCTGATGTTCGCCGTCCTGTACTGGGCCGGCGACGCTTTTCCTCAGGGCTCCGCGCCGCGCGGGGCCGTCATTGCCTATGGCCTGTCCACGGCCTTGTTTTTGACCACCGCGCTGATGCCCCGCTTCCGCATCGCGCCGCCTTCCCGCTTTCTCCTCTTCTTCCAATTCCTGGTGGAATTGTTCACCGAATCGGTAGTGCTGATCGCCGGTGGGGGCTATGATTCCACCCACGGGTTTTTGTTCCTGCTCACCATTCTGAGCGGCGGAGTTTTTTTCGGCTATGCCGGCGCCCTGGCCCTCGCGGCCCTGTCCGCGGCGATCTTCGGCGCCGTGGGTTTGTTGCATCTGGGCCTGCTTCCATTCCCGGATCGCGCCGGCCTTTCCCAACTTTCCCCGGACGCCGTGGAAATGCGCTTTTCCCTCACCGTCGCCCTGTTCTTCCTGGTGGCGCTGCTTTCCTCCGACGGCGCCAGGCGGCTGGCCCGGGCGCGCCGAGAATTGGCGGGCGCCACCGAAGCCCTGCGGCTGGCGCGTTTCAGCGCGGAGTCCATGATGCAGGATTTGCCCACCGGGATTCTGTTTTTCGATCGGGAATACCGACTCCGCTACCGCAACGCTCCGGCCGGGCAAATCCTGGGGAAAGACCTTCCCGACGGACTCGGTCTTGAGGAAGCCTGGAGTGGAGTATTGGAGAAGGAAACGCTGGATCGGTGGGTGCGCGATCAGGGCGGTTCCTCCTACGCCGAAATGGAGGCGGAAGCCGGAAAACGGCCCATCCGGGTGCTTTATAAACCGTTGGTTCGCGCCGAAGAAACCTTGGGATTCATCTTCACCGTTTTCGATTTGACCGAAGAGAAGCGCGTGGAACGTCTCCTGATGCGCCAGGAACGCATGGCCGCGCTGGGCCAGATGTCGGCCCGCATCGCGCATGAAATCCGCAATCCCCTGGCCGGCGTCAGCGGAGCGGCCCAGATGCTTCGGGATTCGCCCTTAAGCGGCCCGGAGGAACAAAAGCTTTTGCGGCTTATCGTGGGGGAATCCAACCGCCTGAACCGCTTTCTCGGGGATTTGCTGGATTACGTGCGGGACAAACCTCCCGTTCTCCGCAAGGTGTCGCTGCGCCCGCTGTTTCGCCGGGCCGTTGCTTTGCTGGAAAAGGCCCCGGCCTTTCGGTCCGGCCTTGTCTCCATCCGGGAAAAGGAGGAAAATACGGACGTCGAAATCGTCACCGATCAGGACTTATTGCTGCAAGTGTTGCTGAACGCGGGTCTCAACGCCCTGGAGGCGATGGACCAGGGCGGGGGAGACCTGACCTTTTCCCTGGCGCGGTCGGGGGACGACTTGCGCATCGAGGTGGCGGACACCGGTCCGGGGATGGACGCGGCCACCCTGGCGCGCGCCTTCGATCCCTTCTTCACGACCAAACCGCAGGGAACCGGGTTGGGCTTGGCCGTTTGCGTCCAGGCCATGCAGGCGCTGGAGGGAAATATTAACTTGACCTCCGCCCCGGGCCAGGGCACAATAGTGTCGCTGAGTCTCCCGTTGGAGCCGAAGCGTATCGGAGCAACTCATGGAAATCAAGGCTAGGAACTCCGGAAAGTGGCGGGTGCTGGACATATCGGGCCATATCAAGGGCGGCGAGGTCGGCCAATTCCGCGCCGAGGTGCAAAAGGCGTTGGCGGAGAAGAAATTGCAATTGGCCGCCAATCTCAAGGAAGTCGGGTTCATCGACAGCTCGGGGGTGGGCATGCTCATCACCTGCCACCAAGATCTCAAGGCCGCCGGAGGGCGGCTGGTGCTGATGAGCCTTTCCGACGATATTTACGACCTTTTCGAAATGACCTCCATCGACCGCCTTTTCGATATCATGGACGGAGAGGAAGAGCTGGCATCCGCTTGATCCCGGGACGTACGCGCGGGGGCTAAGTAAATTTGCCCTCATGTCCTTCGGCTTGGCTCCCGGCTTCAAGGCCCCCGATTTCGATCTCCCGGGCAGCGACCGGAAAATCCATTCCTTCCACGGCCAAAACTCCGTGCGGGGAAAACACGGAACCTTGCTTTTTTTCACCTGCAACCATTGCCCCTACGTGGTCGGCAGCGAGGACAGGATGAAGGCCTTGTACGACCGGATCACTCTGCAAGACATCGCCATGGTCGCCATCCATTCCAACGAGACCAAGGAGCATCCCACCGACACTTTCCCTTTGGTCATCGAACGCATGAAGGAAAAAGGCTTTCGTTGGCTGTCGCTGCATGACGAAGCCCAGTTTGTGGCCCGGGCCTACGGCGCCACGCGCACCCCGCATTATTTCCTGTTCGACGCCTCCGGCAAGTTGGCGTATTTCGGGCGCATGGACAATTCTCCCCGCGACGCCTCCCATGCGGAAACCCATGAATTGCAGGACGCCATCGGCGATCTTCTGGGCCAGCGCCCCATCCGCTTGGCGCAAACCGACGCCATCGGCTGTAACGTGAAATGGTGGGACCAAGACGCGCATTGGATGCCCGGCGACGCCTGCGATCTCGACTATCTCCATAAGAGGTAAACGTGCGGCAGGCGGACAACCCGCATAACCGTTTCGAAGCCCTGGCCGTCGAATACGAGGAGGGCGTGGAACGTCCCCAAGGCCTCAAGCTCTATCGCGAAACCGCCCAGTCGCTTCTGTCCCGCAACGACAGTCCCGATCTCCCTTTCCGTTATTCGGCGAATCCCTATCGCGGTTGCG
>JBGPFT010000206.1:0-4619 GCA_041483475.1 Fibrobacteria bacterium
CTTCCCTTCTGCCGAGCAAAGCGCCATCCTGCTTTTTCATAAAGCTTTTGCATCTCTTTGCCGCTTAATGGCATGGTGAGTATATACCAACTATACTTGGCAAGTCAAGGGCTTTTGCGCCTTCTCCTTCCGCCACGCCCTCTCCAGCGATACTTTGGTTTGGCAAGCGCCGGCCACTCTCCGGCCGGGGTTTGGGAAAACGGGGAAAGGCGGGTGAATTCTTAAGCCGCACCCAATCCCAGTTCTTTTAACCCCACCCGCCAAGGCAGGCAGGACACCGAGCCGATGCGTTTCCGATGCGGATCGCGGCTCAGGCAGAAGGCCTCGCTCCGGCGAATGTCCCGGGCCAGGCGATCCAACGGCGCGGTGTCCTCGGTGGAAATCCGTTCCTTGGATTTTATCTCCACCAGGGCTCGCGGCAAGCCGGGGCGATCCAGGATGAGGTCGATTTCCGCCCCGTCCTTGGTGCGCAGGTAAGAGCAGGTCCAATCCTTCCCCGAATATTCGGCGAGTCGGATGATTTCCAAAATCAGGAAATGTTCGAAGGCATTTCCGTAGGCGTAGGAGCCGGGTCCGAAATCCTGGGTCAGGGTCCGTTCCAAGGCCCGTTTGACTCCGGTATCGAAGAAATAAAACTTGGGGGCCTGGTTTTGGCGCTTGCGTATCGATTCATGAAAACCCGGAATTAAAAATCCCATCAAGGTGTCTTCCAGGATTTCAAAATACCCTTGCGCCGTTTTCACGTCGACGCCCACCTCGCGCGCGATGCGCGAAAAGTTCAGGATTTGGCCGTTGCATTGGGCCGCCACCTCCAGGAATCCACGGAACGGTTGGAGTTTGCGGACCAACTGTTCCGCGGCGATTTCCTCCTTCAAATAGGTGAGGGCGTAGGCCCTGAGAAAATCCGTTTTCTCCCCAGGGGTGTCAAGGGACAGGATTTTGGGCAACGTGCCGAAATGCAATGCCTGACCGAGTTGGAAAACGTCGCCGATTTCCAGGTGGGTCAAAGGGAAAAGGCGGCGGACCAGGGCCCGGCCCGCCAGCATGTTCGCCCCCCCGTGTTTGAGCTTGCGCGCGCTTGAACCGGTCAGGGCGAAACGCAAGCCCCGATTCTCGATGGCAGAATGCACGGCGTCGAGAAGGCGCGGCGCCTTTTGGATCTCGTCCAGGATCACCCACCGGGTTCCGGCGGGCAAGCCATCGAGCCGCTGTTTCAATTCCCCTGGATTGCGAAGAAACGCGTCTTCCTCTTCCGGATCCAGCAGGTCGATGTAAAGGATGGGTTTTCCCTCGAATTGCTTTTTCAGCAAGGTGGATTTGCCGGTGCCCCTGGCTCCGAACAGGAAAAAGCTTTGTTTCCCCCCCAGTTTCAACTGTCTATGGAACATAATCCATATATGTACGACATATTTGGATTATAGTCAACGGAGAAGGCCCGGATTTCCAGCCCCATTCGTCTGGGAAGCGCCGCAGTATTTGCGGAGGGGGTTCGGGAAAACGGAAAAGTAGGGCGTGGGATTCTCAAGCCGCCGTCAGCACGGGCTCATCCACGCGCTCCATCACCGCATCGTGTTCGGTTTCCTTCATGGTGCCCGGAGCATCCGAGAATTGCACTTCCAGGAAATCCGCCTCGGAATCAAACCATACTTTCACTTTTCCAGCCATAATTCGCCTCCTGCCTTGGATTTTCTTCTTGACCTTATCTGAGCTTGAATATATAATGTATATACATTTATCAGCATGAAGCGGTACACATCGCATGTACGTCATCACTATTCATGGACGGCGTTACGTGGCTCCTTTCACCGAATACGACGATCACATTTTCTTACGCACAATCTACGAGGTGGAAATATGACCCAGGAAGAAAAAGAAATCCGAGAGGCATTCAAGAGGAAAACCGTGGAATATCTTTCCGCGGCGGAATCCAAGAAGTACCGGGTATGGGCTCAATCCCAGGCCAAGGATACGTTGATTAGCTTGCGCATCAGCAGCACGGATTTGTCCGCCTTGAAAACCAAAGCCGCGAGCAAGGGAAAGAAGTATCAGACCTATATCGGTGAAATTCTGCGGCGGGAGATTCAGAAGGCGGTTTGAACCTAGTCTGGCAAGCGCCCGCCTATAACCGGCCGGGGTTCGGGAAAACGGGAAGGTAGGGCGGACTCACCGCCCTAAAATCCAACCCAACGGAAGATTGACAACCCTTTCATGCAGTCGCTCAATCTTGGGATAAAGACTGATCAAAATTCCCATCCCCGTTTTTTTGGGATGCAATTCCTGGAACAAGATCAAATGTTTCCAATCTTCCGGACGCGGGCGTGCCGTATGTTTGATTTCCACGGGAACCAGGCGGCCGCCGGCCTCGACCACCAGATCGCATTCCTTCCCGTCCGATGTCCTCCAGTAATAGAGGTTCGGTTTATGGTCGGAATAGGCGAGGTTTTTCACGATTTCCATGCAGGCGAACGCCTCGAACAGGGCGCCGAACAAGGGGCTCGCGATTAAGGCCCGCTTATCGCGCATGGCGAGCAGATGCAAAGCCAGTCCCGAATCGGCGAAAAGAAGTTTGGGCCGTTTCACCAGGCGCTTGGCGATGCGGGACGAGAACGGTTGCAGGCGGACGGTTTGGTAGCTGGTTTCCAGCAAAGACAGCCAATGTTCGACGGTTTTACCGTCCACGCCCAGCGTGTCGGAGAACTCGTTCTTGTTGATCAAAGTTCCGGATCGCCCCGCGCACAAAGTGAGAAAGCGATCGAAGCGTCCCAGATCCTGCACGGCGCTCAGTCCCCGGATGTCCCTTTCCAGATAAGTGCGCCGGTACGATTCGAACCATGCGTTTCCGCCGCCTTCCAGGGCCATGGGAGGGAATCCGCCCTGGAGCATCCAGGGCAAAACGCCTTCGTTATCGTTAATCGGGCCGGTTTCCGGCGCGCGGCGCATGAACTTTTCCGGTTCCATCAGGGCATCGGTCAAGGCATCCGGGGGCGCTCCGTGAATTTCGCGCAGGGACAGCGGCCACAGATCGAAAACCGCCACCCGACCCGCCAAGGATTCCGACACGCCTCGCATCCAGGGAAAGTGTTGGCTTCCGCTCAGGAAAAACCTCAGCTTTCCCTTTTGCCGGTCCAATTCGCGTTTCAAGTACGGGAAGATGTCCGGAACGTTTTGGACCTCGTCCAGGAAAAGGGGGCCGGGGTTGTTCAGGAAAAAGAGATCCGGGTCGCGGCGAAAAACGTCGCATTCCGCCGGAGTGTCGAAGGAAATCGTCCGGAAAGGCCGTCCCGGCCAAGCGTCGCAAAGATGCTGCAACAGGGAGGTTTTTCCGGCTTGGCGAGGGCCGGTAACGAGCACAGAGCCGAAGGTTTTGGCGGCTTTGCGCACGGATGTTTCCAGGTGGCGGGCGAGATAAGCCATGTCTTGTAATATAGGAGTAACACTCCTTAAATGCAAATCATGGCACTTTCTCCGGACGGGGTTTGGGAAAACGGGGAGGGTGGGGAAGGCGTCAGGAGGTTTGTGGAGGAGCCCTCACGCTTCAAACTGCATCGGCAATCCGGCCGCAAAGCGCGCTGCGCTGACAACGAGAACCGGCAACCTATCCACTTTCAGCTTGCGGTAAGCCTCTCCGGAAATACATCGATTTCTTAGGGAGTGATTGAATCTGGGTTGTTGTTCATTTATTGATCCGTTTGACAGAGGATTATGCGCCTTCTCCTTCCGCCCCGCCCTCCCCGGCGACACTTTGGTTTTTCCGGATTGTGTTGACCACTTATAAATAGTATACTGAATCGGTGCCGATTAGCGGAAAAGAAATGCTGAGGCGGTATCTGCAATCCGGATGGCGGATTGCCCACCAGAAAGGCAGTCATGTCCGCTTGGAGAAAAACGGGGATCATGAAACCATCCCCCTTCACGGCAACCGGGATTTGGGGAAAGGGCTGGAGTATAAGCTCCTGAAACACCTGGAGGGTTCGATATGAAATATCATTTCAAAGTACACAAGGAAAAAAGCGGTTATTGGGCCGAAGGGGTGGAAATAACCTGGGCCCACACGCAAGGAAACACCTTGGAGGAATTGCGCGCGAATATGAAAGAGGTTTTGGAATTATGCCTCGAAGAGCCTAATCGCGGCTCTTCCTTCGTGCCCCCGTTACCCGATCCTTCCGTTCGGGGCCGCAACATTGCGGAGGTCGCACCGGATCCGAGCATCGCGATGGCCGTTCTGCTTCGCCGAAGTCGGATCAAAAGCCGGATGAGCCAACGGCAAACGGCCTTGAAGCTGGGGATTAAACACTTTTCCCAATATCAAAGGTTGGAAAAAGGGGAAACCGCCAACCCGGAATTGCGCACGCTGGCCAACCTCAAGAAGCTTTTTCCGAAATTTTCCGTAGATGCTGTTCTGACCTGAAAGCGCCGGCATATAACCGGCCGGGGTTCGGGAAAACGGGGAAAGTGGGCGGAGGGGGTCGCTGGACAAGGTGGAGGGGGAGCCTTTGGCCTTGACCTTGATTCAAAACATAACTATAATATAACCATGGCAAACATAACCATCCGGAATATCCCCGACTCCGTGTTCGAGAAGATCAAGTTCCTTTCCGAACTGGATCGGCGCAGCGTCA
>JBGPFT010000207.1:0-4585 GCA_041483475.1 Fibrobacteria bacterium
ATGCGCACCCAGGATCCGGCCGGTGCCAACGCCTCAGCCGTAAATATGGAATCGGGCTCTTGGGGCGCAAATAAAGTATGAATCAAGTCCACCACATGCAGATCCGCGACGATATACCTTCCCATCACCTGACTGACGGCTACCGATTCAAGGGGCACATAAGCGGGTAGGTACCGGCCCGGCCCATAATTCAGATGCCAATGGGTGCCTGCCGGTTTGTTCCGGAAAGCGGTTTTAAACCACAACGTGTTCGTATCCCGCCCCATGGCCGTGAAGTAAACCGCCGGCAAACCCGAGCTGACATCCACGTGCCGGACGGAATCCGCGCCGGATTTTCCGGAAGGGATTAAAATCATATAGATCAGATAACCCCCTTGATACCCTTCCACCCGCAGCGCCCAATCCTTGCCTCGCGCTTTTCCCAGGGAAATCGTTTTCGTTTCGCCCGTACTCCACGAACCCGAGTAAAGGACGTCCAAAACAATGGATGTGTCCGCGGGATCCACGGCGACCACCCGGACATTGTCCACTGAGGCGGGCAAGTTCGAAAGAGTGACGCGCACTTCCTCCTTTTGTTCGAAGCAGGCAAACACCATGGCCACGATTGCCATCGGAAACCATCGTGCAAAACGGTCGCTGCCCCTAATCATGGACGGTATAAATCTTGGGGGTGCCATAGATCAGAAAATATACCGCCGTTCCCGCCACCGCGGTTGCCACCGTTCCACCGGCCACCCACCACCAGATATGGGATGATTTATGCGGTTCTACTGAGGCGCGTGCTGAAACGGCTTTTGGAGCCACCCCGGCCGTGTCCTGCGCCGGGGGAGGCTTGATCTCGGAGTTGGCCGCTTCCGGTTGCGCCGCTTGGGGATGGAGTTCGAGGTATTCTTCGCGCACTTCCCGGAACACCTGCCGGACGCTCTCGCCCGGATACAGATCGGTGATGGTGGCCCGGGGATCCATCCACAAAAGCAGATTGAAGAAATAGCGCCCTTTTTCGCGGCGCGCGGGATCGGCGGCGTAAATCACCCCCAGGCATTTGAAGGCCAGCAGGCTGTCCTCGCGATCCCGGAAAATGGGTTTGGCTCTGCCGTTCTTGATGTAAACGAGAACCGAGTCCAGATCGCCACCCTTGTACGCTTGAAGGATTTTCTCACGGGGCAAAGATGTGGATTCTTGCGCCCGGGGAGAAAAGACAAGGGTGAAGAGAATTAATACAGAAACCGAGAAAGGTCGTACCGCTTCAGGCATGGGAAAAATGTACTAGTTTCCCCCACCCTAGCTTGACGGAAACCCCGTCCCCTCCCGGGAGGCTCCTTGGCATCATTGCTGGAAGAACTGCTCCAACCCATCGCCGCCGATAATTTCTGCGGCGAGGATCCCACCTACGAACCGGAATTCGAGACCGCGCGCAACGAAGCCGAAAAGATCTCGGAAAACAACTGGAAGGTGATGGAAGTCGCCGCGCGCAAGCTGCTTGTGAAAAAGACCAAGGACATGCGCGTTTTGGGATTCCTAACCCTGTCCACGGCCATGAGCAAGGGGTTGAACCCCTTCGCCGAAGCCGTGCAAGCCTATGCCAAGCTGGTGATGGAACACTGGGACGACATCCATCCCAAGCGTCAGAACGGAAGAGCGAACGCCCTGCGCTGGCTGAATGAGGAACGGCCGCTTTACTTGATCGGCGGACTGAAATCCTCCGGGGATTACGAAGCTCTAAGCGCCGCGGTCGAATCCCTGAAACAATTCCAAACTTTTTGCGACGGGAAATTCCCCGGCGGCAGTCCGCCTTTCGGCGGTTTCACTAAGGTCGTGCGCCAGCTTGCGGAAAACAACAAGCCCCGCGAAGAAGCTCCTGCAACGGAAAGTGCTCCGACCAGTTCTGGAAGCGGCACGTCTTCGGCCGGCGGGGGTCCAGCCGTCCTTTCCTCCTTCGAGGATTGCCTGACAGCCTTGCAGAATGTCGCGGGTTTCCTGCAAGAACAGAATCCCGCCAATCCCCTGGCTTTCCGCCTGTCCCGCATCGCGATTTGGGGCGCCATCGATGGAAATATCCCCGGCGAGGGAGGAGTCACTTTGGTGCCTCCCCCGCCCTCACACACACTGGATGGGTTCAAGGGGCTTTTTCAGCAGGCGCAATGGGCAGACCTGGTGAAAAACGCCGAGGAGTCCCTGAGCGGAGATGGGATGTTCCTGTGGTTGGACTTGCAACGCTATGCCTGCGCCGGGTTGAAGGCTTTGGGCGGAAATTACCCGGCCTGCTCCCGGGCCATTATGCAGGAGTTGGCCCAGTTGCTCCAACGCGCCCCCGGTCTGTCGGAATTGAAATTCAGCGACGGCACTCCCTTCGCCGATTCCACGACCAAGGAATGGCTGGAAACCGAGGTCAAAGCCGCCTTGGGAGGCGGCGGAGGCGGGGGTTTGCCCGCCGTCAAGAAAAAAGGCGACGTGGGAGAGGAACAGAAGCAAGCCTTCGCACTGCTCGACGAAGGCAAGCTGGCCGAAGCCCTAAATGTATTCCGACAAGGGTTGGCCAACGACAGCAGCAAGAAGAACAACTTCGATCGCAAACTGCTGCTGGCGGACCTGTGCTTCAAGGGCAACAAGTTCCGCATCAGCCATGCCCTCCTCGAGGACTTGCGGACCCAAATCGCCTCCCATGACCTGGAAACATGGGATCCGGAATCCTGCCTGCAAGTATATAGGCTTACCCAAAAAGTTTGCGTAGCGTTGGCCGAAACGGCCGGGGATGAGGGGCCGACCCTGCGCTCCCTGGCCCTTTCCGCCCATGCCAAAATCTCCAGGTTGGACCCGGTTCTCGCCTTACAAACCGATTTACCCGCTTGAAATCCGCTTGAAGGGCTGGGAGTTTACGATTACCTTATCCAATCCCGATTTTCAACCAGGAGAATAACTTATGGCCAGCGGCGGCAGCTTCCAGAACGAAATCCCCCCGGCACGCGTCAACATCAAGCTCGACCTCGACAAGGGCGGCGCCCAGAAAAAGGCCGAACTGCCTTTCAAAATGCTGGTGCTGGGCGACTTCTCCCAAAAAGGCGACGGCGCCAAACTGGTGGACAAGGAGAAGATCAACGTCAACAAGGACAATTTCAACCAAGTGATGGAATCCATGGACCTGGGCGTCAACCTGACCGTGGAAAATAAGCTGAGCCCCGCGGGCGGGGATATCAAAGTGGATCTCAAGTTCAAGAATGTGAAATCCTTCGATCCTATGGAAGTGGTGAAGCAGGTTCCGCAGCTTTCCAAGCTGCTGGCCGCCCGCAACCTAGTGAAGGATCTCAAATCCAACCTCATGGACAACAAGGAATTCCGGAAGAAGCTGGAAGCGATCATGCAGGATAAAACCGCCATGGATTCCCTGGTGGCCGAACTCGATAAAATCGTTCCCATGGAAGACGGCAAGGAAGCGCCCAAGGGCTGATCAAAACGAAAAGTTTTCTCGGAGGTAACTGAAAATGGCTGACGGCAAAAAATCGATGGTCAATGAAATCTTGGAATACATGGACATCAAATCCGCTCCCACCGGAACCGTGGATTTGCTCCAGTTCCGCGAAGAGCAGAACCTCGCCGAAGTCGACGCCAGTCAACGCGTCACGGCGGCTTTGCGGGTATTCCTGGGCGCCATCACCGCAGGCGCCTCGGTGGAGAAAATCGACAAGGCCGTCCTCGATCATCAAATCGCGGCCATCGATGAGAAGATCTCGGCCCAACTCGACGTGATTCTGCATCATCCTGAATTCCAGAAGCTGGAATCCGCCTGGAAAGGTCTGAGGTTCCTGGTGGACCGGACCGACTTCCGCAAGAACATCAAGGTCGAGATGCTGGACATTTCCAAGCAGGCTTTGCAGGAGGACTTCGAGGATTCCCCGGAAACCATCCAAAGCGGCCTGTATAAGCACGTGTATACCCAGGAATACGACACCCCGGGAGGCGAGCCGGTGGGCGCCATCATCGCCAATTACGAATTCACCTCCAAGCCTTTTGATATAGGCCTGCTCCAAAACGTGGCCAAGATTTCAGCTTCGGCGCATTGTCCGTTCATCGGTTCGGTGGGCCCTGCCTTCTTCAACCGTAAGGATGCGCGCGAACTCCCCGCCATCGAAGATTTATCCAACTACCTGGATCGCGCCGAATACCTGAAATGGAAAGGCTTCCGCGAATCCGAAGATTCCCGCTACGTCGGCCTGACCCTTCCCCGCTTTCTCCTGCGCCTGCCCTATGGCCCGGACACCGCTCCGGTCAAGGAATTCGTGTATAGGGAAAAGGTCACGGGCGAGCAGCATGACAAATACCTTTGGGGCAACGCCGCCTTTTCCATGGCCGCCAATTTGTCCCGCTCCTTCGCCGATTACGGCTGGTGCGTGCAGGTGCGCGGTCCCGAGGCCGGTGGCAAGGTGGAGGATTTGCCCATCCACCTCTACGACGTGGGCCGCGGCGACCAGATGAAGATCCCCACCGAGATCCTCATCCCCGAAACGCGGGAGTTCGAGTTCGCGCAGGAAGGATTCATTCCCCTGTCGTTCTACAAGAACCGCGACTACGCCTGTTTCTTCTCGGCGAA
>JBGPFT010000208.1:0-4582 GCA_041483475.1 Fibrobacteria bacterium
CACCATTTGCCAAGGTAAGGTCCGAGCAAATTGTTCCCGTCCACACGAGCGTATTCGGAAAGCAGGGCGATGACGGAAACCAAAACCCCGGCGATGACGGCCAATCCGGGAATTTCCTGACGCGGCGGCGTTTCTTCCTTTTTTTTCGCCCGCTCCTTTTCCTTGGCGGCGCGCAAGGCCAGCACGGCGCGGGCCTTTTCCTTCCTTTTTCGTTTTTCCTGGGATTTCTTGGAGGTCATGCTCAAACTCCGACGGGCTGGGGGCGCTTGTAAAAAGTCCGATTCACGGCCCGGCCCGTTTTCATCGCCCCGCGAATATCGATTTGCAAAGGCGTTCCGCGCGAGGCCACAGGGGTTTCGACCAAGGCCAAAGCGATTCCCTTGCCCAAGGTGAGCGACAAAGTGCCCGATGTGACCTCGCCCACGCGGCGCCCTTGATGATTAACTTCGCAGCCCCCGCGCGGGATGGCCAGTTCTTCCATCTCGATTCCCGTCAGCTTCCGCTTCAAGCCGGTTTCCTTCACCCGCAACAGCGCGGCGCGTCCGATGAAATCTCCTTTTTCGAAATCGGTGATCCATCCCAGCCCGGCTTCCAGCGGATTGATGGTTTCGCTCAACTCATGTCCATACAGGGAATACCCGGCTTCGAGGCGCAAGGTGTCGCGGGCCCCGAGCCCGACGGGAAACAAGCCCACGGAAGCGCCGGCTTCCCCAATCGCCTGCCATAAAGCAACGGCCTCCCCGGAAGGGGGGAAAAACTCGAATCCATCCTCGCCGGTATAGCCGGTTCGGGCCGCCCACATTTCCGCGCCGGCCACCTGGATGCGCCTGCATTTATAATTGGGGAGCTCCAACAATTCCGGAGACGCGATTTTCCGGAGAATATCCGCGGCCTTGGGACCCTGAACCGACAAGATGGCCGTTTCCAGGCTGCGATTTTCCAAGACGAAATCCGCGCCGTTGCGATGCTCCTGGAACCAGGCCCAGTCCTTGGCGATGTTGGAGGCATTCACCACGACCATGTAGGATTGGGGTTCCAGGGCGTAGACGATGATGTCGTCGATCACCCCGCCTTCG
The DNA here is from genome assembly GCA_041483475.1 of Fibrobacteria bacterium. Lineage (GTDB taxonomy): Bacteria > Fibrobacterota > Fibrobacteria > UBA11236 > UBA11236 > UBA11236. The sequence goes on from JBGPFT010000208.1 coordinate 1,077, forward strand.
GGAAGGCATAAGGCGGAGTATTGGGCGTCGCCGGGGCTCAATTTGGCCACATTGTTCACGGTGAGCTTCTGCAAATAGGCCCCGGCTCCGGGCCCGCTTATGAAGAAATTTCCCATGTGGGAGACGTCGAAAATCCCCGCAGCTTTGCGCACAGCTTCGTGTTCCTGCCGGATGCCGGAATACTGGATGGGCATGTCGAAGCCCGCGAAGGGAGCCATTTTCGCCCCGAGCGCGATGTGAATGCCGTGTAACGGGGTTTTATTCAAGCCGCTATGCAATATAGCGCCTATTTATGCGGATTAAGGGCGGCGGCCATGCAACAGAACGGAGCCGCGGAGGGCGCTAAATCGGCAAGGCGTTGTGGTGAAAAGAAATAGCCGCCTTAATCCCGGATTTCCAGAATCCGGTCCAGCGATGCGGTATGGAGATGCAAGCTCCATCCGAGCTAACTTTCGCCCGTGAGCTTGGAGCCAAAGGAAAACCGGCGGGGTATAATCCTTTTGGCCCATGGCAGCCGGGATCCGGAGGCGGATGAGGAAGCGCGGGGGCTGTGCCGCATCTTGGCGGAGGCCCGGCCATACTGGGAAATCGCCGCGGCCTACTTGAACCGGGAACCGGCGCTATCCGAGGCCGTGGAGGGTTTGCTGAAGCGCGGCTGCGGGCGCATCGAGGTCTTTCCTCTCCTGGTTTTCCGGGGCAAGCATGCGCGCGAGGATATTCCCGCCTTGATCGCGGCGGAAAAGGCGAAGCGCCCCGAGCTCTCCCTCGTTTTGCATCCGCATCTGACCCGGTTGACGGGATTCCCTTCCCTCCTGCTTGAGGCGGGGGATGCAGCGATGGAACCGGCGCACTAATGCGCAAGCATTCGCGCATGCGTAGGAATCCCCGCATACGCAGGCATCCGCGCGAACGGAAAGAGCAACGCGGGAAGACAGCCCCATCGGCTCCTCCCGCGATCAGCTTTGGGGGCCTTTTACGTCAATTGGCCGGTGAGTCCGGAGCATCGATTTCCCTGGGACCCGAACCCTCACCTTTGGCGGGTCTTCCCTATGAGACGGAATTGGATTTGAAGAACCGAACCTTGCGCCGTTTTTGGGAAATGCGCGGGCTGCCCGACCAGCCTTCGCGCATCGTCCCCTCCCCCGCCCCACGCCGGTATCGCTCGACCTCGAAACGGACCTTGGTGCGGCGAACCCATTGGGAATGGGATTTTTTCCAGGAGCGAGCCGGGGGGGCCGCGGCCGATCCTTGGATTTTGGAAACTCCGGCGCATGAGGCGATCTACCGCAAGGCATTGGAAAAGCTGCGCGAAGGGCCCTATCAGGGATTGGCCCGCAACCTCAATTACCTGATCGTGCGCGGCGACAAGGAGCAGATGATCCTATTCAATCTCCACCATGTAAGCGCCGAAATGGTGCGCAAGGCGAGGCTGCTTTCCGATCATCTCGCCGGAATTCCCGAGGCGAAGGTGGTGGGGGCGCAACTGTTCCGGGATGCCTCCGGCTCCACTTATTACCTGGAAGCGGCTGCGGGTCCGAATCGCCTCAAACGATTTTTCGGCCCCGAATATCTGTCCATGGAAGTTTCGGGCCGCCGGTATTTCCTGCCTCCCGCGGGATTTTTCCAGGTCAATCCCTCCTTGCTTCCCAGGCTGGTAGAGGAAACCATCCGATCGCTGAAACCGCAAACGGGAGATCGCGTCCTCGATCTTTTTTGCGGCTGCGGCCTTTTCACCTTGCCGGCGGCGGGGTTTTGCCGCGAAGTTTTCGGGGTGGAATGGTCGGGCAAGTCCATCGCCGCCGCCGTTAAGGCCGCGCATGCGGCCGGCATCCGCAACGCGCGTTTCGTCGCCGGAAAAATCGAAGCCGCGAAGTTGCCGCGGCTTTTGCCCCCTCCCGGGACTGATTTCCCGGAAGTCATATTGCTGGATCCGCCCCGGCAGGGGACGCCCCCGGGACTGATTCCCGAACTGGCCCGGCGGAAACCGAGGCGCGTGGTCCATCTTTTCTGCGACATGAACGTCATGCCGGTGGAAATCGAGAAATGGCGCAAGCACGGATACATGGTGGCCAAGGTCGCGCCCCTCGACATGTTTCCGGGAACGGACAATCTGGAAGTGCTGGTGTTGCTGCTTCCCGATCGATTCGGGTTGCTCGGGGGAAAACCCCGTTCCTCCCCCGCCCTCACCGACGGATAACCTTTTTGCGCTGTAAACAGCGTTGGGCCGGGGAGTATATTTCACCTTCACAAGGACAGATCCGGTTTATGCCAAGACAATTGTCGCATCCTTTGTCCTATCCCGGCCCTGTCGTCCTGGTGGTGATGGACGGCGTCGGCATTACGGACCGGATCGAGGGCAACGCCGTGGCGCAGGCTAAGGTTCCGACACTAGAAAGGTTGTTTAAGGATTATCCGAACACGCTATTAGCGGCGCATGGTAAAGCCGTCGGGCTCCCCAGCGATGAAGATATGGGAAATTCCGAGGTGGGGCACAACGCCATCGGCTCGGGACAGGTGGTGGAACAAGGAGCCTCCTTGGTGAACCGAGCCATCGCCTCGGGAAAGCTTTTCGAACGGCAAGCCTGGAAAGAAATCGTCGGCAACGCTCGGGACCGGAAATCGACGCTGCATTTCCTGGGTTTGTTCTCGGACGGCAACGTGCATTCCCATATCGATCACTTGAAAGCTTTGATCCGCCGGGCCCAGGAGGAAGGGCTGCCCCGCGTCCGCGTGCATATTCTTTTGGACGGCCGCGACGTGGGCGAAACCTCGGCGTTGGATTACCTGTTGCCCTTTGAAAAGTTCCTGTCGGAAGCGCGCTCCCGTGGTTTCGACGTCCGCATCGCTAGCGGCGGTGGTCGCATGCAGATCACCATGGATCGCTACGAGGCCGACTGGAGCATGGTGGAGCGCGGCTGGAAAATCCACGTCCGCGGTGAAGGGCGGCAATTCCCCTCGGCCGAAGCGGCCATCACGGCCTTCCGCGCCGAACAATCCGGCATCGGCGATCAAAACCTGCCGGGCTTCGTCGTCGCCGAAAACGGAAAACCCTTGGGGCCGATCCAGGACGGGGACAGCGTGGTGTTCTTCAATTTCCGGGGCGATCGCGCCATCGAGATCAGCCGCGCCTTCGAGGAAGACGATGGCAAATATTTCGATCGAGGCCCCCGCCCCCAAGTGTGCTATGCGGGCATGCTGGAATACGACGGCGACCTGCACATCCCGAAGTGCTATCTCGTGTCGCCGCCGGAAATCAAAAACACTTTGGGTGAATTCCTGGCCGCGGCGGGCGTCGCGCAATTGGCCATCAGCGAAACCCAGAAATACGGCCATGTCACCTATTTCTGGAACGGCAACCGCAGCGGAAAATTCAACGACAAATTGGAAACCTACGTGGAAGTCCCCTCGGATCGGGTTTCCTTCGATGAGCGTCCCTGGATGAAGGCGGCGGAGATCACCGACGCCTTGATCGCGGAATTGAAATCCGGAAAATACCGCTTCGCCCG
>JBGPFT010000209.1:0-4573 GCA_041483475.1 Fibrobacteria bacterium
GGCCGCGTTTGAACCACCAGGCGCCTTCCTCGGGGCCGCTTTGGCCTTCCTCTTCGCCGGGGTTTTCCGCATCGGTTTTCAGGGACCGCTCCAGGAGATTCATGGCCGCGGCGATTTTTCCGGATTTCAAAAGGAGATCGGAAAGCTCCCGATACAAAAGGGATGCGGGTTGTCCCTGCCACTTTTCGCGCAGCGTCTGGATTTCCTCCCGCATCGGATCTGGCCTCACCGCATTACCTCCGGGAGGAAAATAACATAAGGGTTCAAGCCCGGCTTACCCTCTAAAAACGCAATGCGTCAGGTGTTGAAAACCTTGACGGCCTTGGTCACGGATTCCAGAGGATCCTTGGCGGGGATGAACTCCAAGCCCACATATCCACGGTACCCATTATCGGCGAAAGCCTTTAAAACGGCGGGAAAGTTGAGTTCCTGGCTTTCATCCAGCTCGTTTCGCCCCGGAACCCCGGCGGCCTGGACATAGCCTATGTATTCCTTGGCCTCGCCGATGCGCCGGATGATGTCGCCGTTCATGATTTGGACATGGTAAAAATCGAACAGTAACTTCAAGCTGGGCGAACCCACGGCCTTAATCACATCCAGGCAATTGTCGATTAAATCGCCCTGATAACCGGGATGCCCCTTCATATCGGCCCCATCGCGGGTGTTCAGCGGCTCAAGCACCAAGGTTTGCCCCTTCTTCTCCGCGTATCCGACGATTTGCTTGTAACCCTCGATGAGGTTCTTCTTGCCCTCTTCCATAGTGACCTTGCCTCCGCCCTCGGAGGTGGAGTCGGCGAAGCCCCAGAAGGAAATCACCGTTTTGAAACCGGCCTCCGCGTTGGCGTCTATGGCCTTGCGATAGGCGGCCAGGCATTCGTCCCAAAGCTTGCGGCAATTCAATCCCTTGGTGAACCAATGGGACATGGAAAGGGAGGAAACCAGGCCGTATTTCTTCAGGGTGGGAAAATCCTCCGGAGTCACGACCTCGATAGCTTCCACTCCCAGCTGATTGGCCGTCTGGCAGATTTTCTCCAACGACCATTTTTGCGGATTGGCGTCTCCCAGGCACCATTTCGTCAACGCGGGCTTTACGCCCCGGCTCGCGATGCTCATTTTCCACTCCTTTTTTCGCCCATTTCTTCCTCCGAGAGCGGGAAGGGGATATATAAAAAAACTGCTTCGTGTTCCTGTGCCGCGGCCTCACCGATTAGATCCTTCCCATCATCTTATAAACCGCCAAGCCCAAATATTCATGCAGGGCATAAGCCGTTTCCGCCAACGCGAATTCGTTGGGGATCAAATCGAAAAACCTGAAGGAACCTCCGGTATCCGTGTGATAATCCGTGGGGGCCGGGTGCACGATGAATCCCTGCTTGCGGTAAATCCGCGCCGCCCGGGGCATATGCAGCGCGCTGGTAACGAGCAAAATATCCTTGGATAAACCCCGGCTTTCGAAAAGCCGGACGGCGGCAACGGCCTCCCCGTAGGTGTTTTGACCGGCTTCCACCTTCAGTATGGAATCTTTCGGCACGTCGAATAACTCGGTAAGCAAAACGGCGTAGGATGTGGCCTCGTTTCCCTCGTAATCCTGGAAAAAAGGGATTTTACCCCCTGTGGTCACCAACCACTGGGCCTGATGCATCCGCCATAAACGCGCGGCTTGCAATAGCCTGTCCCCGAAAGCGTTGATTTCCGGATGCCGGCGCGGCGGGAGTTTCGGCACCATGGCGCCGCCGATCAGGACGATGGCCGCGGCCTTGGGATAGGATTCGGGTTCCGGGTAATGTCTTTCCAGGCCGCGTAGGAGGACATGGGTCACCACCGGCGAGGCCGAAAGGAAAAGCACCAGGAATGCGGCCATGGCTGTCCCGGCTACGAGGCGGAATTTTCGTTTCCAGGCCAAAATGGCGGAGACCAGGCACAAAATGCAAGTGAGGTTGAGGGGAAAAACCAAAACGGGCAAAAGTTTGGACAGAAAAAGGCCCATGTCCCCGCATGTAGAAAAAGCATTCCGACCGGAGCCGCCGTCCTATATTTGATCGTATGTCCAGCATATTCGGCAGCCTTTTCAAACTTGCCACCTTCGGAGAAAGCCACGGCCCCGCGGTGGGCGTGGTGGTGGACGGCTGTCCCAGCGGCCTCGCCATCACTGAAGCAGAAATCCAGGCCGATTTGAACCGGCGCAGGCCGGGCCAAAGCAAATTGACTACGCCCCGCCAAGAAGCCGACGCGGTGCGCATTCTCTCGGGAATTTTCGAGGGGCGTAGCACCGGCGCTCCCATCGCCATGATGGTCGAAAACACCGATGCACGTTCACATGATTACGCCGACATGGCCGAACTGTATAGACCCTCTCATGCCGATTTCACCTATGATCTCAAATACGGATTTCGGGATCATCGCGGCGGAGGCCGTTCCTCTGCGCGTGAAACCGTGGGCCGGGTGGCCGCGGGCGCCATCGCGCGCAAGGCGTTGCGCCAGGCCTGCGGCACCGAAGTATTGGCTTATGTCTGCCAAGTCGACGGAGTGGAAACCGCCATGGATCCGCTACTTGCCAATTTGGAAGCCGTGGAAGCCTCTCTGGCTCGCTGCCCCGATCCCGAAGCTTCCGCGCGCATGGTGGAGGCCATCGAGGCCGCCCGGAAGGATCAGGACAGCCTGGGAGGCCTGGTGCAACTCGTGGTGAAGCATCCCCCGCCCGGACTCGGCGAACCGGTGTTCCACCGTGTTGAGGCCGAACTGGCGCGCGCTTTTCTTTCCCTCCCGGCCACCAAGGGATTCGAAATCGGCTCCGGCTTCGCGGGCACGCGTTTGCGCGGGAGCCAACACAACGATATTTTCGTGAACAAAAGCGGTCGTATCGGTACCGAAACCAACCGCTCCGGCGGCGTGCAAGGCGGCATCACCAACGGCGAACCCATCCTTTGCCGCGTGGCCTTCAAGCCCACGGCCACCATATCCAAACCCCAGCGCACGGTTGACAAGCAGGGCAGGCCCGCCGAACTCAAGGCCAAGGGCCGCCACGATCCTTGCGTCTTGCCAAGGGCCGTGGTCATGGTCGAAGCCATGGCTTCTTTGGTGTTGATGGATTTGTTTCTGGAACAGCGGGCGCGGGCGGGGCTGTTCGGTTCAGCGACGCGTTGATCCTAAATTTCCTCCCCCATGGATTTGCGGGAACAGGCGCGCAAGATCGGTTCACAATAATGTGCTAAGAAATTTCGTGGCGGGAGCCATGCGCAGATCATTCGCGTCTATTTCATCTTTTCCGTTCTCCAAACTGATTTGCCATGCGTCTGCCTTGGGAAATCTTTCCTTGAGATAGCGCAACGATCGGTTCGCGCTGCGAGTTCCGCTTTTGCACTCGATTAGGGAAATAGGTTTCCCTCCTTCCGTAACCACAAAGTCCACTTCCCGTCCGTCCACATCGCGGAAGTAGCATAATTCTACGTCGCGACCTTCCGCGTCCTGTTGGAAATGGCACCACTTAAGGAGATGGCAGGCGATCAGGTTTTCGAATCTTAAGGATTCCTCGGTTACGCGAGTCCAGTCGATGAAGTAAAGCTTGGGCTCCTTCTTAACCGCCCGCAGCAGGGAAAATCCGAAAGGCTTTAGCCGGAAAACCATATAGATGTTTTCAAACATGTCCAACCAACGCGCCGTCGTATGGTGGGCCACCTGCAAATCTTCGCGCAACGCGTTCACGGATAAGGGGGAACCCACCCGCGCCGGCAGCACCGCTGCCAGTTTTTCCAACAGGGAAATTTCCCGCACCTGTTCCAAATCTCGAAGCTCTGACTGCACCAGTCGACTGTGATATTCCCGGCTCCACCGTTTCGCTTCCCGCTCGGTTCCGGAATGGAAAGGTTCAGGAAAACCTCCGCACGTCATGAGGTGCTGCAAATCCCCTTGGGTTTTTCCTCCTACTTCGGCGAAGGAAAGCGGATGCATCCGGTAATAGTGATACCGGCCTTGCAAGGAATCTCCGCCGTGTCGATAATAGTCGAGGCGTGCGCTGCCCGTCACCAGGATTTGCACTTGGCCCCCACGCTTGTCGAACAACCCTTTGACCGCCTGGCGCCAGCGCGCGTACTTATGGATCTCGTCCAACACAAGTAGGCCTGAGCCTGCCGGAAACCTCTCGGCTAGAATGAGCTCCCTATCCTCGGCGCTGTCCCAAGTGAGATAACGCAAGTCCACTTTTTGGCCCGGGGACTCTCCCAAGAGTTTTTTTGCCAAAGTGGTTTTGCCGCATTGGCGTGGGCCACCTACGAAGACCATTTTGCGCTTGAGATCCGCGCGCACGGGGGCCTCGAGATAGCGGCGGGTATACCTGGGCATTTTCACCTCAATGTTAAAAGACCCGCGAGTTATTTAACATAGTTATTAAAAAGCCCGCGGGAGTTCGCTTGGTTGATCCTAAATTTCCTCCCCCATGGATTTGCGGGAACAGGCGCGCAAGACGGTAGAGCGCAGCGAGGAAATACGAGCTTGCCTAACGCCACTCGCTGAGGAAGTCCAGCAGCTTCAGATGGCGGACTCCGTCTTGGTCCGCGGCTAAGGGATCCAGGGAGAC
>JBGPFT010000210.1:0-4532 GCA_041483475.1 Fibrobacteria bacterium
CACCGCCCAATCCCCCGAAGCCGTGGCTGCCGGGGTTTTCCATAACGACGTGATCAGCGTCGGCCATGAGGATTTTTTCCTATACCATGAGCATGCTTTCGTGGACACCGATAGGATTTTGCGCGCCCTCCGGCGCGCCTTTTTTCGGCGCTGCGGGAAACCCATTCGGGTTTTCACCGTACGATCCAGCGATCTGAATCTAGCGGATGCAGTATCCACTTATCTCTTCAACAGCCAAATCGTCACCTTGCCCGGCGGGGGATTTCTTCTCCTCGCCGCCGAGGAATGCCGTCGCCATTCCGGGTCGAGGAAAATACTCGGGCGGCTTTTGGAGGAGGGATTCGTGGCGCGAGTGGAATATTTGCACCTGCGGCAAAGCATGCGAAACGGGGGAGGGCCGGCCTGTCTCCGGCTGCGGGTAGAGTTGACGGAAGGAGAGTGGGGGGCGGTGAATCCCAAATCCGTTTTCAACGAATCGCTGTACCGAAGGCTCAAAGCCCTGGTTTCCCGCGACTATCGGGATCGGCTGGGCTCCGCCGACTTGCGCGATCCGGATTTATTCATGGAATGCCGGAGTATCATTTCCGGTTTGAAAAGCTTTTGACGATGTTTACGTTAAAGCTTCGCCAGAAACTCTTCCACCGTTTTGCTGGTGTTCAGCAGGATTTTGATATCCAGCCCATCGTCCCGGCCGATGATTTTTTCTCTTTCTGGCCGGCCGGCGAATAGGGGGATGAAATCCGGTGATTTTACGTGCGGCAGCTTCACCGCCCGCTTGTCCCTGAAATTGGGAATCATGGTACACCTCTTTGGTTGACTTCAAAGAGAGCGAAAGACATGCCACCTCTCCAGAAACCTAATTCGGCGTAAAAACGGAATTGGAAATGACTGGCATGTCCAAAAATGAGACGGCTCTTTCGCAAAGTGCGTCCATCATTTGTCGGATGAAACCGCCTCGCCGCAGCTTAATGCGCCGGTACGGCCTCGCCGATCCCGTGTTCCTTGAGTTTGCGCCACAAGGTGGAACGCGAAATTCCCAGGCGCCGCGCGGCTTCGGTATGGTTGCGTTGGCATACGTCCAAGGCGCGACGGATGTAATTCTTCTCCAATTCGGACAACGGAACCAAAGCTTCCGGGTTTTCCATGGTTTGCTCCTCGGTTTTGGGTAAAGCCAGCATGGGCGGTGCGCCCTCGGACCCTTGCAGGTATTCGGGCAGGTCGCCGAGCAGGATATGGTCGCCTTCGCACAGGGTCACAGCATGCTCGATGATGTTTTCGAGCTGGCGGATATTCCCCGGATAGTCGTAATTCATCAGCGCCGCCTCGGCGTTTTTGGCCATGCCGACGATTTCCTTTTTTTGCCGGGCCGCGACTTTCTTGACGAAGTTGCGGATGAGGCGGGGAATGGCGTTGCGGCGTTCCCGCAGCGGCGGCAAAGTGAGATGGAAGATGCTAAGGCGGTAATACAGGTCTTCCCGAAACGCCCCCTTTATGATGGCCTTGCGCAGGTCCCGGTTGGTGGCCGCGATTACCCGCACGTCGACGGTACGGTTGTCCGTGTCGCCTACGCGGCGGACTTCCTTTTCCTGCAGGAAACGCAACAGCTTGACCTGGGTAGGCAAGGACAGTTCTCCGATTTCATCGAGGAACAGGGTTCCCTTGTCGGCCGATTCGATGAGCCCCTTCTTGTCGGCCACCGATCCCGTATACGAGCCCTTGCGCGATCCGAACAGTTCGGATTCGACCAGGTTCTCGGGAAGGGCTCCGCAGTTCACGGCCACGAAATTCTCCTCGGCGCGCGGGCTCAGGCGGTGGATGATGTTGGCCACGAATTCTTTGCCCGTGCCGCTTTCACCGTCGATGACGAGGGTGCTGTCGGTGGGCGCCACCTTGAGCAAGGTCCTGAGGATTTTTCGCATGGCCTGCGAGGAGCCGAGCAAATCTTCCAGCACCCGTTCCTGCAATTCGCGCGCGTTGCGCAGTCCCACCGAGCGCGACAGGGCTTTGCGCGCCAGCGATTCCAACAGGCGCACGTTCACCGGTTTGACCAGGAAGGAATGCGCTCCCTGCTGCACCGCGGCCTCGGCTTTGGCGGTGTCCGCCGGAGCGGCCAGGATGAAAATTTCGATGCCGGGATTGCGCTCCCTAGCCAAAGCGGGGATGTCGAGGTTTTCGATGGTCAGGAATTCGGTGGAGAGGAACAGCACCGAGACGCCTCCGCCGCTCAGAATGCGGATGGCGTTCTGGCCGCCGCCGCTTTCCATGAGATGGGTATTGGGCAAGGACCAGGAATCGAAAATCTCCTTTTTCAAGGCGGTGTCGGAGTCGAGGATGAAGACCTTGGCGGCTTCCACGTTTTCCATGACGGGTGATTCCATGGTCATGCGCTTACATGAAAAAGGCTTTGGCCTTGTCCATGAATCCCTTCGGCTGCTGGTGTTCCCAAAGCTTATGCAGTTCGCGGAGCAATTCAGTTTCGCGATCGCTCAAGGAGGTGGGAGTATGCGCGTGGATTTTAACGTAGAGATGGCCTTGTCCGCCCCGGTTCAACTCCGGCAAACCCTTGCCGCGCACGCGCATCAGCTTTTCGCTTGGGGTTCCGGCCGGGATCTTGAGCTCGACCTCGCCGTCGATGGTGGGCACGCGGATTTCTCCGCCCAGGACTAAGGTCGTGAAAGGCGTTTCCACCGCGCAATGGAGATCGGCGCCGCGGCGTTCGAAGAAGTCGTCCTTCTCCTCGTGCAAGGCCACCAGCAAATCCCCGGCGGCGCCTCCCTGCGGACCGCGATGGCCTTCGCCGCGCAAGGTGAGGTATTGGCCTTCCTCCACGCCGGCGGGAATGTCCACGGAAATCGTCACTTCCTCGAGCAGCCGGCCGCTGCCGGAGCATTGGACGCAGCGCGATTTGATTTGATGGCCCATGCCCTGGCATTCGGGACAGGTGGTGACGTTCACCACCTGTCCGAAGAAGGAGCTTTGCACCTGCCGCACCTGGCCCACACCCCCGCAAGTCGCGCAGGTTTGCTTGCCGCTGCCGCCCTGGCCCGCGCAATTGCCGCATTTGTTGTAGCGCTTGAGCTTGATCTTCTTGGTGGTGCTCGAAGCGATTTCCTTAAGCGTAAGCGTGAGGGAGATTTGGAGATCCTGTCCGCGCGGCGGGCCGCTGGGACGCCCACGTCGCCCTGATCGTCCAAAGATGTCCCCGCCGCCGAAAATATCCCCGAAGGCGGAAAAGATGTCCTCGAAATTGGTGAAGCCCTGGAATCCCCCGCCTCCGCCGGCTCCCATGTTGAGGCCGGCATGGCCGAAGCGATCGTATTGGGCCTTTTTTTCCGCGTCGGAAAGAACCCCGTAAGCCTCCGATGCCTCCTTGAATTTTTCCTCAGCCTGCTTGTCCCCGGGGTTCTTGTCCGGGTGGAATTTGAGCGCGAGCTTCTTGTAAGCGGACTTCAACGCCGCCGCATCGGCATCCTTGGGAACGCCGAGAACTTCGTAGTAGTCGCGTTTCGTCATACCCTCACCCCCAGCCCCTCTCCCGTCTTAAAGGACGGGAGAGGGGAGGGTTAATTTCTGTGGTTTTTCCTCTCCCATCTTTCCTCCCCCTCTCCATGCCTTTAAGCATGGAGAGGGGGTTGGGGGGTGAGGTTAGTCCACCACCTCGTAATCCGCGTCCACGGCCTTGTCCCCCTCGGGCTTCTTGCCCGCGTCGGCCTTGCCGGGGCTCGGTCCCGCTCCGCCGGTAGCCCCGTCTTTGGCGCTTTCGGCGGCCGCCTTGTACATGGCTTCCGACAGTTTGTGCGAGGCTTCTTCCAGGGCCTTGATGGCAGCCTTCACCTCTTCCAGGTTTTCGGATTTCTGTACTTTTTTCAAGGCTTCCAAGGCGCCCTGGACTTTCGTTTTTTCCTCCTCGGAGATTTTGTCGCCATGCTCCTTGAGCAGCTTGTCCACGCTGTACGCGAGATGCTCGGCCTGGTTGTGCACCTCGGCCTTTTCCTTCTCCTGCTTGTCGGAATCGGCGTTGGCTTCGGCTTCATTCACCATGCGCTGGATTTCGGCTTCGGAGATGCCGGAGCTGGCCTCGATGCGGATCTTCTGCTCCTTGCCCGTGGCCTTATCCTTGGCGGAAACATGCACGATGCCGTTGGCGTCGATGTCGAAGGTCACTTCAACCTGCGGCATGCCGCGGGGCGCCGGCGGGATTCCGGTGAGTTCAAAGCGGCCGAGCGTACGGTTGTGCCGCGCCATATCGCGCTCGCCCTGCAGCACATGGATGCTCACCGCCGGCTGGTTGTCCTCGGCGGTGGAGAACACCTGGCTCTTGCGCGTGGGGATGGTGGTGTTCCGGTCGATGAGCTTGGTCATCACGCCGCCCAAAGTCTCGATGCCCAGTGACAGGGGCGTTACGTCCAGCAGCAGCACGTCCTTGACGGCGGTGTCGCCGGCCAGCACGCCGGCTTGCACGGCCGCTCCCACGGCCACGACTTCATCGGGGTTCACGCCTTTATGGGGCTCTTTGCCGAACAATTCCTTCA
>JBGPFT010000211.1:0-4526 GCA_041483475.1 Fibrobacteria bacterium
ATCCGCCGAGCCCAGCTGATATTCCACCACCTTCTGTTCGTTCAGCCAATTCTCGATGATATTGTTTTCAGCCCAAATCACGCCGTGATTCCACTGATCATAGGGCTTGGCCACGTGCACATAGGGGCTGTCCACGTTCCCGTCTTTCTTGGTGACATAGAGGTCGTAACAGTCGCCGGTTTGCTTGATGGGGAGGGTGGTTTCGCCGGGCATATACCCCAGGGCGGTGCGATCGGCGCCGTTGGCGTCGTCCAGGATGGCGTATTCGGAACTGCTGCAGAACCTGCCGATCACGGAGTCGACGCGGAAGAAAATCCCGCTGTTGCCCTGGAAGTTAAGCTTCCACTCCAGCGAGTATTCAAAGTTGCCATAGACTTCCTTGGAGAAAAGCTCGGTGCCGGTGCCCGTAGGGGGATTGGCCAGGGCATTGCTGTCGATGATCCAGGAGTTCGTGGTGCCGGTCACTCCGACCCGCCAATGCGCGTTTTTGTTCACGCCGTCGAAGAGGAGTATCCATCCGGCTCTTTGCTCGGCGGCGGACAGGGTGTTGACGGGCGCCTGAGCCCCGACGCCGGAGGGCCGTATTCCCAGAGCCAGGAGGGCCGCGGAAATCAAAGCGCTGTTTCGCATAGTTCGATCTTAGATGTTGGCCGACAACTTGAGCATCCAGTACCAGTCGCTGGGTTTTCGGAAAAGCGCCCAATACTTTCTGCCCGATGGATAGGCCCAGCCACGGGCATTGTCACTGGCTACTTGCAGTCCCAGAGAGAATCCGCCCAGACTGCGGCGCGCGAATACCGACCACTTGTTGTCATCTCTTTTCCAATCATCGGGGGAATAACCGTTGACCCCCAATTGCGCGCCATAGATGGAAGGTTGGGGAAGAGGCGTCAGGACACCATTGATTTTGCCCGGGTCCCTTTGGGTAAGTTGGTTGCTGTTCGGAATCCTGGAACCGAAGTGTTCGAATTCGATGGATAGGACGTCCAACACCTTGAAAGTGGGGATGTTGAACCCAATCATCATCACCGTTCTTTCCTTTTTGCTCTCGTAAAGGATGGGGTAATCCTTGATGCCGAGAAGCGCCGCTTCGCCGTACAACGTCAGATCCTTGGGACCCAGAATGCCCAGATTCATCAGGGGTTTGGGATCGAAGGCGAAAAACGCCATAGGCGTGATGGAAGAGCCGTCATAGTTGGAATAGGACGCTGGGGCGGCCATGCCCTCAGCCGTTCTCAGGGAGTCCAAAGCCTGCGCGAAGGATTTTGGCGAAACTCCTCCGCTGGGATTGCCCAATTGGTAGAACGCTAAAGAATCCGCCAAGGCTTGTCCCCGGAGGAACAGCGAGGAATCGGCCGAAGTTCCGCCCGCAGCCAATCGGAACGTGTAATACTCCTTGTTGTCGATATAGGTGGTGTCGTTATAGGTGTAGTAATGGTTGTTCTGCACGTCGGGATTGGTGATGCTGGGACGGATGGGCAGAAGGCGGGCGAATTTGATTCCGCCTCCGACTTTGATCACGTCGCGCCAATTGTACTTGGCGAGATAGGATGCGTTGAGATCGTAGAAGGGGAGCTGGTCGGTTTCCAAGGTCAGCAAAAGGTCGTGAGAAAAAGTCTTGCCTAAGGAATGGGTGAGCTTTAATCCGGCGACTTGGGCCTTGTTGTTTTCCACGAGGGTTAGGCCGCCGGTGTACACCAACCCCGGGTAGGCGGTGGTGCGGAACAGGTATTCACCCAAATTGCGAACGTTCTCGTTGTATTTGTATTGAAAGATGCCGAAGTCGGCCTTGAGAAAAGGCACTTTGGGATCTCCGAATGCATAGGTCACGTTGATGCGCGGGGCCGCCGCCGTGAAATAGCGCAGCGAGTTGTTGATGTCGGCGTTTTCGTTGTAGGTAGGACTCCAATAGGTGCCTCCGATGAGCACGTCCAGGCCGATCCGCTGGTTCTTGGTGGCGGTGAAATTCAACCAAACCCCGCTGCGCTGCAACCAGGTGTCCTTGAAACGATTGGTTTCGAAATCCGTGCCCCTAAGGATATCACCGAACTCATGGAAAATAGTGAAGGAAGGTCTCGAAAACTCGACGCTATCCCCTTCGGCCGCGGAAATGAACCGTGAATTGCCCATGAGTAAAATGGTGAAAAGGAAAAAGGATCGACTCATACGGATCTCCCGGAATAAAAGACGAAAATAGCCATTTCAATCTAAGAAACGGCTGGAAGGATGGGTCAAAAGTCGGCGAGCAACCCCTGGTGTATGATTCGGCCGGCTTCCCGAACGCTGAGAATACGGGCGCCGGAGCTGAAGTTTTTCGGAAGGGTTGCCTGGTCGGACATGGAAAAATTCTGCGACGTCAAGGTGCGACCGAAAAGGTCGGAGACACGGACGGAATAATCGCCGCGATGGTTGAACTGAATAACGAGTGCTTCAGGCCCGCGATGGATCTTCAAGGTGTTCCCGGCGGATCCGAAAGAGCGAATATCCGTGGTGGTCGTGATGTTGTCGGCGAAGGTGAGATCGCGGAGGCTGGTGGTGTCATTGGGGTTGGCCAAGTAAGGCGAACCCAGGGCCCAGGGATTCTGAGTCAGCTTTTTAATGCGGACATCCCGGAATTTAATTCCGAGTTCGCCGTGATCCTGGAGATACATGGCGCCCGGATGCACGTTGGCATAATGCGGATAAGTCGCGTATTTACTTGCATTGTACGCGGTGATGTAAGCCGGGGAACCCATCACGTATTCCAGCAATTTGAGTCCGTTGCCGAAATGGGCGACGTGGTTATTATAAGCGACAATACGGAATTGCTGATACCTTCCGTAATTGAATCCTCCGCCCGGGGTATCCCAACCCAAGGCTCGGGCGTCCAGCGGAAACATGTCATAACAGGTGCCGGCTCGGTGGGTGGGGGAAGTGCCGTCGCTGTTATTGATGGCGGCGATTTGGGATTCCGGGCCGGAAGCGCCGCCCCAAGCATTGTTGATCGGCCCTCCCGCAAACCCGTCATAGCGGCTGAAAATCCCGCTGTTTCCCGCCGAAGGGACATTCCATTCAACCTTGAAATCGAAATTTTGATAGGTGGCATCGGCCATGATCAACGCGCCCGCCTGGCCGGCGGAAGTGACCAATTGGATGACCCTCCATGTACTCTCCGGTGCGGCCACCCACCCGCTGGGAGGGGTGGTGGAATTCCAAGCTCTCCAATTGGTCATGTTCGTGCCGTTGAAAAGCAAAACGTACCCGGCCGCTTGTTCGGCGGCGGTTAGGGCGTTGTGCTGGGCCGGAGCTTGGGACACAAGCGCCACGCTCAAAATCATGAAGGCTTTCAAGCTCGAAATTTTCTTATTCATATGCCCTCTCTTGAACTCCGTGGATGTGGGACCAATTCCCACTCCTTGGTTCGATCGATACCAAGACTGAATATAGGTTCGGTGCGGGGATGGCGGTGGGAGTTTTGACCATGACTTGTCTTGTTCATTGCGCTAGACGAAAATTTTACTGCTTTATCGGAAATTACCCCTGTTTTTAATGTTCATAGGCCCCCATATCCACTCCCGCTCCCTGGACGCGAGGAGAACCCGTGATGTCCGAAGGGGTCAGCGCCGTCGGGTCCGGGTCGCCGGCATCGATGCCGGGGCTGCCCGTGGACAGGTTCAATCCATCGTCGGCCGTGAAATAAACTCCATCCGGACCCGCCGCATCAGCGGTATCCCTGAACAGCGGATCGCCCTGAATATTGCCGGCACCCTCAACCAAGGAACCGGCTCCGGATTGAGGAATGGAACCCGCCCCCCCGGCAATGTCGGAAAAGCTCAACTCCAGGGAATCTCCGGCTTTGGTGTTCATCGCGATTTGGTCTCCGGCAGAAACTGCGGAGGTGTTTCCCCAGAAAATGGAATTCCTGATGGTGGATTTGTTCGCGTTTCCGGGTTCACCCCGAAAGAAAATCCCTCCGCCCGTACGGGAGTTGTTCCTTGAAAAAACGCCGTTCCATAGATCGAGGGAAGCATTGAGAACCTTGATCGCTCCCCCTTCTTGATTTCCGGAATTTGCCGCAAAGACTCCGTTTTTGATCACGGTGTTTTCCATCGTGCAAAAAATGGCGCCCCCGTCATTGCTGGCGACGTTTCCGATGAAGAAGCTGCTCAAAATCGTGGAAAACCCCGCCCCTCCCCAAATGGCGCCTCCATCCGTGGCGGTATTATTGATAAAGAGGGAAGCGGAGATGGTCGGGGATGAGGCCGTGTCCGCGATCGCGCCTCCGGAACCGACGGAATGATTGTTAAAGAAAGAGCATGCCGTTATGGTGGGGGATGCGGCCAGGTTGAGGATCCCTCCTCCCATCTGGGAGGTTTGATTTCCGATGAAAACGCAGGATTGAAAACTCGGCGCGCAGTTGTGGTTGTAGACCGCGCCTCCGCCGGAGCTGGAATTCAGCGAGTTGAAACGGAAGGTGCAGCCGATCACCTGCGGCGATACGCCTTCATTCTGCATCCCGGCCGCAAGACCGTAAGCGGTATACCCCC
>JBGPFT010000212.1:0-4482 GCA_041483475.1 Fibrobacteria bacterium
CCGGATCCTTTGTTGTTGGATCGGTCCCACTGGACGAACCCGCTGCCGCCTCCCATGTTCATGGAGAGAAAAAACCCGTCATGTTGATGGTAGCCTTTTTCCTGATCCGCCGCTGCGCGCCGGATTTTCAGGACGTCGGATCGGGGGACGCGGATGATGGAGCCGCCTTCCAACTCGATGAAGACGGAAGCGGAATCCTCCTCGGTGATCGTCCCCTTATAAACGCTTTTGTCCTTGGTGTCCACGATGTCCACGGTTTTGCAATACGGGGAGGAGAACATCGTGCAGGCCAAAAAGAAGAGTCTTCCCGCTCCACTTGCCAAATGCATTGGGGATCCTTTCGATAGAGTCGGGACTTGGACGCAAGCGACTGCCGGGAAGTAACCGCCCAGATCGAATCCTCCGCCGCCCATTTCCATCGCAGGTTACCCATTGCCGGCCTGGGTCGTCTCATCATCTCAAAAGGGGCGAACCTCCCCGCGAAAGGAATCAACCATGACGCCGATCCATCGTTCTCTGCACGCCGCGCTTCCCTTACTGACTTACCTGCTTCTCGCCTCCGGAGCCTGGGCCGACCCGGAACGCAAGCCCACCATTGCCGTGCTCAACATCGACAGCAAGGGCGTCATCCAGGATGCCGAGGCCATGGGGTACATGGTGAGGCTGGAACTGGAAAAGACCGGCGCGTATTCGGTCCTGGACCGGTACGAAGTCGCCGACGTGTTCTCCAAAAACAAATTCGCCGCGGAAAACTGCTTTTCCAAGAGCTGCGTGGTGGAGGCCGGCAAGCTCCTGAAAACGGACAAAATGCTGAGCGGCAGCGTGGAGCGCTTCGGAGAGAAGATCGTCGTCACCATGCGGCTGATCGACGTGGACTCGGGAAGCATCGAGAAAAGCGACGCCACCGAATACCTGAACCTGCCGGAAGTGCAAAGGATGGTGGAAATCTCCGTGAAGAAATTGCTGGGGATACAGCCCGACCAGAACATGGTGAACATGCTGATCGATTACGACACCCCCATCGCCAGCCCCAAAACCTCGTTCCGGAACAGCGGACCGCGCATGGGGGCCTCCTTCACCTTCGGCCGGGCGGGGGAGCGGATGCAGGCGGGAAAGAACGAGGGCGGCTTCAATATGTTTCCCGTCGTCTCCCAGTTCGGCTGGCAGCACGAACTCCAATACATCAGCGCGGGCAAATTCCAGGCTTTGGTGGAATTCCTCCTCATGGTCGGGGGACTGGAAAGCGGCAAGATCGTCCCGTCTTTCAGTTTCCTCAACGGGTTCCGCATGGGCAAATGGGGCCTGGAACTCGGCCTAGGCCCCACTTTCCGCTTGGTCAAAGAGGCGGACGGGTATTTCGCCGGGGATAGCTGGCATATGGAATCCGAATGGACCGGCCCGGGCCCGAACCCGAATCCCATCGTGACCCAGCTCGACGATCGGGGGGACTATAAACTTTCCACCGGGCTGCTGATCGCCGCCGGCGTCACGCTCCGATCGGGCTATCTCAATATCCCGTTGAACGTCTACGTGTCGCCGCGCAAGGAAGGCACCATCGTGGGCGCTTCCTTCGGATTCAACGTGCAGAAGAAGCAGAAGATCGAATGAAACGCCCGGCCCAGCGCGCCGCCCTGTGTTGCGCGGCGTTCCTCCAAGCGCCCTTTATGGCCCGGGCCGGGAGCGACAGCACCGAGGCGGATCCGCCGGGAATACAAATTTCCGACGGTCGGGGCGGGATCATCGCCTGGGAGCAATTCGGGCCAGTCCGGATCGTGTTGAAGGACGGAAGTGTCAAAAAAGACTGCCGGCTCCGGGAAATCCACGATTACTGGATCGTATATGAAAAGAACGGCAGCCTGCACGATCAGTTGATCGAAAAAATCCAGCGTATAGAAATTTCCGCGGAAGAGGAGCCGGTGCTGGTTTTCGACGAAAAGAACCGGCCCAAGATCCTGGGACTGAAAAAGAGCGGGGGAAAGACCGGGGAAGAAACCGAAACGGAGAAGCAATAGGCGCCGGCATTTCCGGCGCAGGACTTACCTAGATTGAAGGGCGACCCATGCCCGCCTTCCGCCATCAGGAACTTTACGAACTGGGCGAGGACCGGACTCCCTACCGGCTGCTGACCCGCGATTTCGTACGGGTGGAGTCCGGGGGCCGCGAGCTTTTGATCGTGGAACGCGAAGGGTTGGTGCGCTTGGCGCGCGAGGCCTTGCGCGACGTCAATTTTCTTTTCCGTCCCGCGCATCTGAAAAAGCTCCGCGACATCCTGGACGATCCCGAAGCCTCGGACAACGATCGCTTCGTGGCCATGACGGAATTGCGCAACGCCGTCATCGCGGCCCAGGGGCAATTGCCTTCATGCCAGGACACGGGAACGGCCACGGTGTACGCGAAAAAAGGCCAGTCGGTGTGGACCGGGATCGACGACGAGGGAGCACTGACCGAAGGAGTGTTCCAAGCGTATACAGGAGAAAACCTCCGTTATTCCCAAATGGCCGCGCTTTCCATGTTCGAGGAAAAAAACACCGGGAGCAATCTTCCGGCGCAAATCGACATCATGGCCGGGCCCGGAAACGAGTACCATTTTCTTTTTCTAGCAAAAGGCGGAGGATCGGCCAACAAGAGCTTTCTCTACCAGGAAAGCAAGGCTAGGCTCAACGAAAAGGCGCTGGCCGCTTTTTTAAATGAAAAATTGTTCACCTTAGGCACCGCGGCCTGTCCGCCCTATCATCTCGCGGTGGTGATCGGCGGAACTTCGGCCGAATCCACCTTGAAGGCCGTGAAACTAGCTTCCGCCGGGTATTTCGACGGATTGCCCATCACCGGCAACGCGGCGGGGCGCGCCTTCCGGGATTTGGAATGGGAGGGGCGCGTACAGCGCATGGCCTGGGACAGCCGCATCGGGGCACAATTCGGCGGCAAGTATTTCGTCCACGACGTGCGCGTGATCCGACTGCCCCGGCACGCGGCTTCCTGCCCCATCGGCATCGGGGTCAGTTGCAGCGCCGATCGCAACGCCAGGGCCAAGATCACCCGTGAAGGGATTTTCCTCGAGCAACTGGAAACGCGCCCGGATCGCTTCGTACCGACAGGCGGAACGCTGGCGATGACTCCGGCGGTGCGTGTCGACCTCGACCGGCCCATGCCGGAAATTCTGAAGGAATTGTCGCGCCATCCCATCAAAACCCGGCTGAGCCTCAACGGGACTTTAATCGTCGCGCGCGACGCGGCCCATGCCCGCATCCAGAAAATGTTGGATGAGGGGAAGCCCATGCCCGAATATTTAAAAGAGCATCCCGTGTATTACGCGGGCCCCGCCAAAACGCCGGAGGGAATGCCTTCGGGGAGCTTCGGCCCCACTACCGCCGGTCGCATGGACGGTTACGCTGACGCCTTCATGGCCCGGGGCGCGTCGCTCATCACCTTGGCGAAGGGCAACCGCTCCGCGGTGGTTAAGGATGCCTGCAAAAAATACGGGGGCTTCTACCTGGGGTCCATCGGCGGCCCGGCCGCGATCCTGGCGAAGGAAAACATTCTCAAGGTCGAGATGGTGGATTTCGAGGACATGGGGATGGAAGCCGTGCGGCGCATCGAAGTCAGGGATTTTCCCGCCTTCATCGTCATGGACGACAAGGGTAACGACTTCTTTGAAAATATCAGGGAATAGCGACGGCTTCCAATGGCCGGCGTCGGTGTATGCGCACGAAATTGGCGCGGCGGAAATCGTTGCGATGTTCCACGCAATAGCGCGGGTACACGAACTGTTTGGGGAACACCTTCACCACGTATTTCTGGACGCATCCCCCGAGGCAGCAGAGGAAGTCGAGGTCGAGCACCTCGGTGTAATTGTGCTTGAACACCATGTTCTTGACGTCGACGCTTTCGAATTCCTTCTTGTGCTTGGCCCGCTGCTTGATGTCGCGGTGCAGCTCGCAGTATTTCGCGATGGGATGGCCCCAGAATTCGCGGCCGCAACCGGGCTCCTGGCATACCTTGAGCTTGATCCGCTTCTTCTTCTTGTACTTGGGCAGTTGCATGGAAGCGGTTCCTTCGGGTTATTGCGGCGCCGTCAAAGTACCAAAATACCGCTCGACGATGCCGGCGAACACGGCGATGCCGGCGGCCAAGGCTTCGTCGTTGAAATCGAAGCGCGGGTTATGCAGGCCGCCCCGTTCCATGCCGAGTCCCAGCCAGAAATACGCGCCCGGAACGCGTTCCAGGAAGAAGGCGAAATCCTCGCCACCCATGCTGGGTTTCACGTCGCGCAAGGCTGCGCTTCCCAATGCGTTGGACGCCGCTATTCGTGCCAGCAACGCCATGGGGGGATGGTTCACCGTGGGCGGGCAGGTTTCCGACCACAGCAAATCGGTCGCGACGCCGTGGGCGGCGGCGGTTTGCCGCGCCAGCGTTTCGAAATCCCCACGCAGCGCGGCGCGCAATTCCGGATCCAAGGTGCGCAGGGTTCCGCGCAAAAGGCAG
>JBGPFT010000213.1:0-4481 GCA_041483475.1 Fibrobacteria bacterium
CCCCTCCCCCGCGCCCTTTTTCACTTCCACCATCATCCGGCGATATTCGGCGGGAGATCCCAATCCGTAAATGCAGGACACGGAGGATACGACCACCACATCGCGCCGCGACATGAGCGAAGCCGTGGCCCGCAGGCGCAGCTTGTCGATTTCGTCGTTGCGGGTGGAGTCCTTTTCGATATAGGTATCGCTGACGGGCATGTAGGCTTCGGGCTGGTAATAGTCGTAATAGCTGACGAAGTACTCCACGGCGTTGTGCGGGAAAAACGACTTGAATTCCTGATACAATTGCGCGGCCAGGGTTTTGTTGTGGGAGAGGATCAAGGTGGGCCGGTCCAACTCCCGGATCACATTGGCCATGGTGAAGGTTTTGCCCGAGCCGGTGACGCCTAGCAAGGTCTGGAATTTCGCGCCCGAATTGAATTCCCGGACGATGCGCTCTATGGCTTGGGGTTGATCCCCGGCGGGTTGAAAGGGGGCTTCTAGGCGGAACATCACTCCATTAATGCAATCAGCTTTTCCCCGTCCCGCGCTTCGCGCGAATCGGGATAGGCCTTGCGCAGCTTTTCCACCGCAGCCTTGGCCTTTTCCGGCTGCTTCAACTCGCGATAACACAAAGCCTGTTTCCAAAGCGCGTTGGGAACGGAAGGGCTCCAGTCCACGATTTCCTCGCCCGCCAATTCCTCCTTGGGATTGCCGGTGCGGCGCATGGCCACGGAAAGGAATTCGTCCAAGGTTTCGGCGGCCCGGGCGTATTCCTTTTTCTCCATGTAACAGGCGGCCACGCCGTGCAAAGCCCCCGAGGAAATCAGGGGCGTCTTCCCGCCCTTGCCGACCTTGCCATAAGTCTCCAGGGCTTGATCGTATTTTCCCTGGCCGTAATACACCTTGCCGAGAAAGAGATAGGCCTTGTCGCGGGCCAAACCGGAATGCCCCTCGCGCAGAAAGGCCGTCAGAGCCTGTTCCGATTCGGAAAAGCGATCCTGGGAGAGAAAAACGTAAGCGGCGCCCAATTCCCGGTTGGCCTGGACGGCGCTGCTTTCGTTATGCGTGGACCAGGCGAAATAAAGGATGGCGGCGCCGACCAGGGCGGCCGAAGCCACCCATACCTGCCGGGTATAACGGGGATAAAAGTCGTCGGTAAACCATTCGACCCATGAGGTCTCGGTGGCCACCGCCGGCGTGTTTGGAAACTTGACCCTATTATCGCCCATTGATTCCTCGCAACTCCGTCCGGGGGGCTGAAAACGGGCCTGAAAGCTAATTCCTGGGGCGCGAAAGCGAAAGGACCGTGGTGCTTGTATGACTTTTTTCTTATTCTGATCCGCGCATGCGACGCTTCATCGCGGGAGGAATCATGAAAACCTTGCTCAAATCCTTTGCCGTTCTCGGCGCCCTGACCTTGCCCTCGCATGCGATTTTCGGAATCGGCGGCCATTGGGCCCCGGCTTTGGGGTTGGAGGTGAAGGGGGATAGCGGCTCCATCAACCAAAACGCCAATATCCGGCTCGACGAGCAAGGAACTTCCGGGCTGAAGGGTTTCGGGGTCAAGCTCTGGATCGACGCTTTTCCTCTCGTCGACATCCAACTTTCCGGCAACGTGCAGTTCAGCACATACGGAGCGAACGTGATCGTACCCACCGGATCGGGTGACACCACCGTTCCCCTGGAATTCAATCTCGGCCCCCTTTTCCCCAAGGCCAAACCTCCCTTCGGGCGCATTTTCGGCGACATAGCCGTGCTCTACCCGTTCCTGAAATTTCCACCCATGGTTTCCCTGATCAAGCTTTATGGCGGGGGGGGCCTCACTTACGGGGTGGCCACCGAAGTGATGAATTCCAAATTCGCCAAGAGCGCGATGGACAAAGCCGTTGCCGGCGGCTTCAATCCCGCCACCGCCACCCCGACCGCAGTGGCACAGGTGCTGGCCGATGACATTACGAATGCCGGTCTCAAAAGCGGTATGGGCGGTTTCCTTCAACTCGGTGCCCAGGCCAAACCCCCCGTCATTCCCATCGCGGTTTACCTGGACTTCAAATACCATTTCCTCAGCTTCAACCCCGATGCGGTCAGCGGCGGCCTGACCATGGAATTGGGCGGGGCGTTGGCGTTCTAAACTTCGCTCACCGCGAACAGCGGATTCCAGGGCGAAACATCGTAGGCCTTCTCCTCTTTCCGCAGCAAGGCCAGGCAGGGAACCTCGGCCAAACTGGCGAAATGCAGCGCCGGTCCCTGGAAAGCGACCACGCCACGAGCCCCGTCCATAATCCCGAGCAGAGCCCCCAATCCGTCGGCCGTCAGCAGGGGCGATTCGCGCCAAACGCCTTCACGCTGCAATTCTTCTCCGCTCGAATTCCAATGCAAAAGTCCCAAGGCGAAATTTCCCTGCTCCCGCTTCTGAATTTTTTCGCGCAACAAGGCATGCAACCCAGGATCCAACGCCGGGCCGGAAGCAGTGGCATGCAGATACAGCCAAGTCTGTTCCGGCGCGGAGCCGGACGCGGCCCAATTTTCCGCGACCGCCTTTCGCTGGGAATCGTCGGGCTGGATGCGGCTCCAGCGTTCTTCTGCGGGAAAGCCCGCGTAGCGCCACAAGCCGAGGGGCTGAAAATATCGCCCTGCCAGGGGCGCGGAGGGATCGGACGCGATGCGGACATTGGCATAAGGCCAGGAAACATGCTTAGGGTCGATGGCGATGCGGACGCCCGCTCCCGAAGCCTTGACCAGGGCTTGCAGCACGGGCGGGAAAGGATCGAGCAAGCCGAGCGCCGTGTCCGGATTGAAAGCCCGCAGCGAAGCCAGGCAGTTTTGCACGGCGGGTTCATGCCAGGCCAGGCTGCCCTGGTCCCAGGCGATCAGAGGAACGCCGGGAAACAGACCCGACAGGAAAGGACCCAAAGCGGCCTCGGCAAGATGCCCGAAGACAACACCCTCCCCCAAGGCCTCGCGCAGGGATTTAACGGCCGGGACCGCCAACAGCATGTCCTCCGCCCGGGTCGGCCAGGCTACCAGCAGTCTTTGGGTTTTTTTGAGGCGTTCCGCAAGGTTGAAGGCGTCACAACCCTGGATTCCCCCGCTTTGGCGCAGGAGGTAACGCCTTTTCCAGGCCCCCGGCATGGCATGCAGCAGCCGGTGGGGCATTCTTTTCCCCAATTCCAGACGCGGAAGTGGCTTTTCCCGGGGCACCCGTACTACAATAACAAAAGATTGAAATCGCCCGCCCCATGAAGAGTTTTGAATTTTTCCTGATCGCGTTCGCCGCGTTCTTCCTGATTGCGGGCGCTCCCTATCTGCCCGCTTTGGGCGATATCCCGGCCTTGCCGGGAATGTGGGCCCTAACCTTGGCCACGGCGGCGGCGGCGGTTTCGCTTACCAAGGCCGGACACGGTCCCTACCCCATCGGCAGCTTGGGCGCGATTTGCTGGCTTCTGACCTTGGTGATCGCGGGCATCCAGTTCCTGGGCGGCCTGGATCATCCGATGAACCTGGCACCGCTGGTGACCTGGGCGGTTTTGCAAGGCGTGCTGGCCAATCCCATGCATGCGTTGTTCGGCCTGCTGCTGCTGCTGATCTCCGCAGCCATGCAACTGGCCGAGCGGGCCTACGGATTCCTGCCCGGAATCTCACCCGATCCCGTCGCTGACATCAGCGCCTTGATCACCGCCATGGCCAGCCCGGTGCTTTTGGCCGTGCTCGTGAACCTGGTGCTGTTGGGCGCGCGGCGCATCATCCGCAATACGGTAACCTTCCCGCCCCCTCCTTCCATTGCGCCGAAGCCGGAAGAAACTCCGGCGACGACAGGCGAGGAAAGCAAGGAGGAAATGGCAAAGGCCGCTCGCGCCTCCACCATGCTCGAGGTGCCCCCGGAGATCAATCCTTCCGCCAGCCAGTACTACTCGCGCAGCTACCTGGAAAGTCTCGGCACCCAGGCCATGAAGGACAAGCAGGACACTTTGGAGGAAGTGGTCTATTTCATGAGCCGCAACTTCAAGGCCCGTACCTCCATCGGTTTTTTGCTGGACCCGTCGGGAAACAAGCTCACGGTGAATGCCGTGGCGACCAAAAGCCCGAATTTCAAATACGACTGCCTGATCGAAGCGGGCCAAGGCCTGATCGGCGAGGCAATGACCAAGCCGGCGGGTTTCGTCACGGGGAATCTCAAATCCTATCCGGGTCAGTTGGATTATTACACCGCCCAGGAGAACATCAACTCCGTGATGGCTATGCGGGTGATGGACAATCAAACCCATCGCGTCCTGGGCCTTTTGGTGGTGGATTCGGAAAACGTGCGGGCCTTCACCGACGAGCACAAAACTTCGATGGATCGTTTCACGCGCATCGCCTCGGCCTTGATCACCAGCACCGACTTGCGCATCCAGATGCAGCGCTTCGCCCTGCAGGCGGACAACCAATACGAAATCGCCAAGAACCTGGCCGCGGCCCTGCGCTGGGAGGAAGTGCTGGAGGTGATGGTGGAGTCG
>JBGPFT010000214.1:0-4474 GCA_041483475.1 Fibrobacteria bacterium
ACTCCAACTATTACAACAATGCCGCCGGTTTTTATTACAACGCCCAGCAGGCCAATTTGGCCAAGGGTACTCCGGCCGATTCTGCCATCGCCCTGCGGGACAGCCTGCTTTCGGCTCAGTATTATGTCGATGCGGCCTTGGCGGACAGCCTGTACGGCGTCGCTCAGGCGGGTGGACCGGTGGCGCTGCATTACTTCACCGGCAAGAGCATCCTGGGCATGGCGCGCGCGTCCTTGGACGTCAAAAAACTTTTCGATGCTCCGTTTTTGGGAAGTGAGGATCTCAAGCTTTATTTCGAAGTGGACGTGCTGGGATTCAAGAGCTATCCGATCTTCTACAAGAAGATTCAGGAAAGAATGCCGATGATGGCGGGCTTCAACCTGCCGTGTTTCCATGTATTGGACCTGCTCGCCGTACAAGCGGAATATTTCCACTCGACCTGGCTCAACAACACCTTTTCCCTCGCGGGCGATAAGGAGAATGTGCTATTCTCGCCTTTTTTCCCGTCCTCCGGAGACACCGTTCTCTCGCAGGTAGATTACAACGATCGCGGGGGCCGCAATGACTGGAAATGGTCGGTGCTGGCCAAGAAGAGCGTCGGAGGCCATCTCACTTTTTCGGCCAAGGTCGCCCGCGATCATCTGCGCTTGCCCAGTTCAAAATTCTACTACGGCCCTCAGTTTGAGTCCAACGAGGTTACCGCTTTTAAGGATTCCTGGTACTGGACCACCCAGATCTCCTGGGGGATTTAGAGGTTTTTTGAGCGGCCGGGCCACGTGAACGGAATCCGCATATCCAGTTTTTCGATGCAAGCCGCCGGGTTGGGTCTGGCTTTTCTGGCGGCGGGATGTTCCGGCAAACGCGAAGCGGGATCCATCAAAATCCTCTGGGCGGATTGGCAGCCCTCCGCCGCGCTGGCGGATCTCTGCAAGCTGTATACCCGGCAAAGCGGCATCCCGGTGCAGGTGATCAAGAAATCCTGGGACGGGGCCTTCACCGCCGCCACTTTTTCCGAATTCCGGAACCGCGACGACAATTACGACATCATCATCGGCGACAGCCAATGGCTGGGGCTGGGCGCCGAGGGCGGGCATTACCTGGAACTCACCGACTGGTTCCCGAAAAACGTGGCCGTAAACGACATCACGCCCGCGGCCGTCAAATGGTATTGCGAATATCCCAAGGGGTCAGGGCGGATTTTCGCCATTCCCTGCGAAGGCGATGCCATGGCCTGGGCCTATCGCAAGGATCTCTTCGAGGACCCCGGGCATCGGGAAGCTTTTGAAGGTTTCCTGAAGCGGCATAAGGTTCCCCATTTTCCGTTGGCTCCTCCCGCCACTTGGGATCAGCTGCGCTGGATCGCCCGCTATTTCAAGGAATCGATGCCGGGCATGGCCGGCTTGGTGATGGTAACCTCGCGCAGCTATGACATGGCCACCATGAGCTTCGAGCAAATCCTGTGGGCCATGGGCGGGGAATTCGGGAATTACGAAACCTATGAAGTGCGGTTCAATACGCCCCAGACCGTGCGGGCGATACGTTATTTCGACACGCTTCTCAATTATTCATCATCGGGGGGGCGGAATCTGGGCTACGGCGACGTAGGCGGCGAATACGTCGCGGGCCGGGCGGCCATGATGTGCAACTACTTCGCCTTCCTGCCTCCGCTGCTCAACCCGTTGGAGAATCCGGACTACTTCGACAAAACCGGCTTTTTCAACAGCCCGATCATGGTGGACGGCAAGGGCGTGAGCCGTCGCGTCACTTCGCTGGGCGGTCAGGGTATGAGCGTGAACGCGCATATCTCCACGGCGCGGCAAAAGCGGGCCCTGGAGCTGATGAAATGGTTCTCCAGCACCGAGGTGCAGCGACTGTGGGCGCAAAAAGGCGGGTTTACCTCCAACCTTGAGGTGTTGCGCTCCCCCGCTTTTCTCAAGGCGGCGCCCTACAACCCGCTGTTCGAGGAGG
Organism: Fibrobacteria bacterium; assembly: GCA_041483475.1. GTDB lineage: Bacteria > Fibrobacterota > Fibrobacteria > UBA11236 > UBA11236 > UBA11236. Next base: position 1,969 of record JBGPFT010000214.1, read on the forward strand.
CTTTCGGCATGATGCGCGATTTTTGGGCCGTACCGGAATTCGATCAGCTTTTGGCGGTGACGCAAAGGGAACTTTGCGACGTGATTCAAAACGGTGCTTCGCCCGAAAAAGCCGCGGCTCGCATCCAGGTCGAGCATGTCCGCATCCTGGAGCGGCGGCGTGCGCTGGCCAAGGGAGGAGGATGAACCGGGGGGGGGGACGCGAACGGGTGTGGTTCTGGTTCGTGGCCCCGGCCGTCGCCTTGCTGGTGGCCTTGAACGTGTTGCCCATTTTGGTCAGCTTCGCCGTCAGCCTCACCCGTTACAATCCCATCCTGAGCGACAACCCCGAGTGGGTGGGCCTCGGCAATTACGCGGCCCTGTTCGGGAAGGCCAACGAGGAGGTGTGGAGATCCTTCGGCCGCACCATCGCCTTGGTGATATTGAGCGTGGGGCTGGAAGCGGGGTTGGGTTTTTCCCTGGCGCTGATCCTGCGCAAGGAATTCCGGGGCCGGGGCGTCGTCACCGCGCTGTTGCTTTTGCCCATGATGCTGTCGCCCGCCGTGGTGGGGTCGTTCTGGCGCTATCTGTTCAACACCGATTACGGGGCCTTGAACTGGCTTTTCGATCAGCGTTGGACCTGGACCGGATCGAATCCCCGATCCTTCTTCGCGGTGGTCCTGGTGGAAACCTGGACCTGGACGCCGTTCATGATGCTGCTTTCCCTGGCGGCCCTGAACTCCATCCCCTCTGCGCTGTACGAGGCCGCCGAGGTGGATAGGGCCGGCGCCTGGTTCCGGCTGCGGCGCATCACCTTGCCCCTGGCCGCGCCACTGTTGCTGCTGGGAATCGTATTCCGGGCCATCGACGCGTTCCGCCTTTTCGACACCGCCATGGTGATGAACGGCAACCTGGAAGGGCAACCCACCACCTTCCTCAGCGTGCTCATCTACGGACGCGCCTTCGGGGGCAGTCTTTCCCTGGGAGAACCCGCGGCCTTGGCCTGCCTCATGCTGCTGGTGGCCATGGCATTGGCCGCCCTGGTACTGAATCTTTTGGAACGCGCGCGGAGAAAAACGGCATGAAGCAGCGCGCTTCCTGGCCGGCCCTGGGCGTGCTGGCGGTGTACGCCGCCGTGAGCCTCTTGCCCATCGCCTGGCTGATCATCACAGGCTTCAAATCCCCGGCGGACGCCACGGCCTTGCCGCCGAGGATTTTCCCCGGCGCCTCCGCGCCGGAAAACAGCCTTTGGTTCCGTTTCACCTTCATGAACTACCGCCGCATGCTGACGGAACTGGACACCGTCCATTATTTCCTGAATTCGGTGACCGTGTCCGTTTTGAGCACGGCGGCTTCGGTGTTGGTGGGCGCGCTGGCGGGCTACGGGTTCAGCCGCTTCCGCTTCCGGGGTTCGCGCCTCCTGCAGCTTTTCATCCTGCTGACGCGCATGGTGCCGCCCATGGCCGTGGCCTTGCCCCTGAGTTTCCTCTACAGCCGGGCCGGGCTTTTCGATACCCGTTCGGGCCTGATTCTTCTTTACACCTGCTGCAACCTCTCCTTCAGCACCTGGATGATGAAGGCCTTCTTCGATGAAATCCCGACGGCCTATGACGACGCCGCGAGGCTTGACGGCTATTCCCGCGTCCAGGGCTTTTTCCGTGTGCTGCTTCCGCATTCGGGGCCGGGCCTCGCGGCCACCGCGGTGTTCTGCTTCATCAGTTCCTGGAACGAATACGCTTTCGCGCTCACCTTGACGGCCACCGAGGCCGTGACCATGCCCGTGCGCATCCATGCCATCTTAGGCGACATGGGTCGCCTGCCCTGGGGGCCCTTGGCGGCCTCCGCCACTTTATTCCTCCTGCCGGTGGCGGCCTTCGGAATGTTCATGCGCCGTCATCTGGTGCGGGGAATCACCTTCGGGGCGGTGAAGGGGTGAAGCCGTGAATCCGGAACCCCGCATCCGTTTGGAAGAAGCGGCCAAGCGCTTCGAGGGCACGGTGGCCGTGCAGCCGCTCAACCTTTCGGTGCTGGCGGGCCAACTCGTCGTCATCCTGGGTCCCAGCGGATCGGGCAAGACCACCACGCTGCGGCTCATCGCGGGCTTGGAGCAACCCACCCAGGGGAAAGTTTTCCTCGACGGCGAGGACGTGACGCGAAAAGCCCCATCGGCCCGGGACATCGCGTTCGCTTTCCAGATGTTCACCTTGTATCCGCATCTCACCGCTGAGGAAAATGTCGCCTTTCCCTTGCGCGCGCAGGGCGTGGCGGGGGAGAAGGCCCGAAGCCAGGCGCGCGAGTTGATGGAACGCCTCGGCGTGCTCGCCTTTGCCGATCGCAGGCCGGGGACGCTGTCCGGAGGGGATCAACAGCGGGTGAGCCTGGCGCGGGCCCTGGTGCGCACTCCCAAGGCCTATCTTCTCGATGAACCTTTCGGCAATCTCGACGGCGCGCTGCGCGAAGAGGCGCGCGATCTTTTGCGCGTGCTGCACAACGAGCGGGAAAGCACCACCGTGCTGGTGACCCATGAT
>JBGPFT010000215.1:0-4452 GCA_041483475.1 Fibrobacteria bacterium
CCTTTCGACGCTTTTCTTCGCCGAACTTTGGGAACGCTTCAGCTATTACGGCATGCGCGCCATTCTCATTCTGTTCATGACCGCGGCGGCAACCCAGGGCGGACTCGGATTTCCCACGGCCAAGGCCGGTCTCGTCTACGGAACCTACACCGCGTTGGTTTATCTCATGGCCGTGCCGGGAGGCTGGCTGGCCGATAATTTCCTGGGCCTGCGGCGCGCCGTATTATGCGGGGGCGTGGTAATTATGACGGGACATATTTGCCTGGCCATTCCGGCCGTTCCCACCTTTTATCTGGGCCTGGCTTTGGTGATCTTGGGAACGGGTTTGCTCAAACCCAATATCAGCGCCATGGTGGGCGGATTGTACGGCGCACAGGATGCCCGCCGTGACGCCGGGTTTTCCATCTATTACATGGGTATCAATCTCGGCGCTTTCCTTTCGCCCCTGGCCGTGGGATGGCTGGCCCAAAGCGAAAGTTTCAAAGGCGTTTTGGGCGGGATGGGAATGCGTCCGGAAAATTCCTGGCATTTCGGATTCGCGGCGGCGGCGGTGGGGATGTTTTTCGGGTTGGCGTGGTACGTCAAGGGCGGAAAGCATCTGGGCGAAGTGGGGTTGCGCCCCAACGAACCGAAAACCCCGAAAGCGGCCGCGCGCAATCGGCGCGTGCTCGGATTCGGGTTGGGAGGCGTCGTCGGCCTCATCGCGCTCTTCGCGGTTCTCGGAAGCTCGGGAATGATGGCGGTGACGCCGGAAGGCATAGGCCGGGTATTCGGGTATGTGTTGGCGCTTACGCCGCTAGCGCTTTTCCCCGCGCTTTATTTCCTGGGTGGATTCGATGGCCGGGAAAAGAAGCAGTTGATCGTGATCATGACTTTGTTTTTCGGAGCGGCCTTGTTCTGGTCCGTGTTCGAGCAGGCCGGATCCACCTTGAACCTCTTCGCCGACCGGAACACCGCCTCCATGATCACGACCCCGCTGGCAGGCATCCTGACCGTGGTTTTGCTGGTGCCGGCCTTGCTCGCCTTTCGCCGGCATCGGAAACTGGAGCGTAAAAACCCGCTGGCATCGGGATTCCTGGCCTTAGTCCTGCTGGCGACGGCCTATAGCATTTGGTTCTTGCTCAGCCATCGCGGGCAAACCTTCCCTTCCAGTTATTTTCAGTCGTCCAATGCGCTGTTCGTGGTGGTGCTGTCTCCCCTGTTCGCAGCCCTGTGGACTTCCCTGGGGGATCGCCCGTCCAGTCCGGCCAAGTTCGCCCTGGGCCTTTTCTTCGCGGCCTTGGGTTTCGGCATTTTAATCTGGGCCGCAAAACTTTCCGTCAACGGGGCCAAGGTGGGGCCCCTATGGCTGGTGGCGGCTTACCTGTTCCACACCTTCGGCGAGTTGTGCCTGTCCCCCGTCGGGCTTTCGGCCATGACCAAACTCGCCCCGCAGCGCATCGTGGGCTTGACGCTGGGCATCTGGTTCCTGGCCGCCTCGTTGGGAAATTTCATGGCCGGCTTCGCGGGCAGCCTGTACGAAAGCATGCCGGTGGCCACCTTGTTCGCCGTCGTCACCGGCCTGGCCTTGGTCGCGACCTTGATCATGGGCGCCTCGGCGGCGGGGATCCGCCGCATGCTGGCGCGGGAGTAGCGTTCAGTGATAGGCGCAGACGTTGCGCAGGGCCAACGATACCACGTTCAGCGTGCCATCGGTGCTGAACCAGATGGCGCAGCCCTTGACCAGAGACGTTTGTAGCATGTCCCAGATCCGGTTCAGGTTTTCCGTCCCCGGCGCTTTGCCCGCGTCCACGATCCACCAGTTCGTCGCGTCCCCGACCACTTGGAAGCGGATCTGGGTTTCGCCGGACGGGCTCAAAGTCAGGACCTTCCTGTTGTCGTAGTCCGTCGCCGCAGCCATCCCCGCGAAAACCAGCGCGGCCAGGACTGTCTTTTTCATGGTTATCATGATCCTTCCCCTTTGGATTTGGAAACATTCCCGGCGCTCCGGCGCGCCAAGCGGGTGGAAACGCTTCCTCCCATCCTGGCGAGCATCCGATCCCGTTGCGCCCCGAAAGCCGGAAAATCGGAGGCCGGGACCCCGGCCAGCGCTTCGGAAACCAAGGTCCTGGGGTTGACGTATGCGCCGTTCCTCTCGACGCGGTAATCGAGATGGGGGCCGGTGGCCAGGCCGCTCATGCCGAGATAAGCGATGACCTGGCCCTGCGATACGCGCGTTCCGGCGGCAATGGCGTCCGCGTATCCCTGCAAATGCCCGTAATAGGTGTTGTACACCCCGTTGTGCCGGATCTTGACGGTACGTCCGTAACCGCCGCACCATTTGGCGTATACCACCATGCCGTCGCCGGCCGCGAAAATGGGCGTACCCGCCGGCGCGACGTAGTCCACGCCCCAATGCGGCCGTTTCACCCCGAGGATCGGGTGCAAGCGCGCATGGGAAAAACCGGACGAGATGCTTGAGAAGCGCAGCGGGGCCTTCATCAACTGTTTTTCCAGGCTGCGCCCATCGGACGCAAAATACCGGCCCTGGTATCGGACGGCGTCGAAAGCCCGGCCCGCATTTTCATAACGTGCGGCCAACACTTCTCCGTATCCGAGAAATCTCCCCGCCGGCGCGAAGCGCTTTTCCATCAGCACCTGAAAAACGTCGCCCGTGCGCGGATCGCGGAAAAAATCGATGTCCCAGGCGAAGATGCGGATCATTTCGTCCACCAAGACCGGTTGCTCGCCCATGGCCAGGAAAGAGTCGAAGAGGTTCCCCCGCAATTCCCCGGAAACGGCGACCGTGTCGACGCGAACGGGGATTTCCTTTTCCGCGTATTGAAAAGCGATCACCCCACCCGGCTCACCCTCCCCCACGGGGCTGGAAACGTTGGGGTCCACCCTATCCAGCACATGCAGGCTGTCGCCGGCGCGCGCCTCAAGGATGAAGGATTGGAGGCGCAATTGATCGGCGCGGCGTTGGAACACGGCGCGGTAAATTTGTCCGGCATGGATGGGAAAGCGGAAATGCTCGCGGACGCCTCCCAACAAAGCCTGGAACTCCTCGCCCGCCAAATCGAGGTCGTGGAATATCGCGTCCAGGGTTTCGCCGGGAAGAACCGAGGCCGCCACCGTGTCGCGCCAGGCGGCGGGAGGTTCGGGAAGGGACGGCGCGGCGGTTTTTTCTACGGCGGGTGGGCGGCAGGCGGTGGGGAAAAGCAGAAGGGGCGCGAGGGCGAAGATCCGCCGGAAAAAAAGGAGACCGCGAATCGCAATGGAAATACCCCGGTTATCCATTCAGCGTTTAAGGTAGCGAAGATCGGAGAAACATGCTGGTCGTTTTTCAGGGCGCGGAGATAATATCCAATCCGGCGGCTTCGATTTGCTTGTCCCAGGGAAACCTTCCGGAACCTGGATGCACCACGGCGAGCCGATCTAATTTCAAATCCGCCAATGCGATACGCATGGATCGCCTCCGCTGCTCGCGTAGTGACCCCGGTCATGCCCGGGACAATTCCACGCACCCATATTGTCGGGCATGCCATATGATCCCGTCAAACACCATCGGCGATCGATTCGATTACGGGGATTTGATTACACCTCACCCGGGGCATATTTCGTGACGCTATGCGAATGGGTTTGGGCAGGCGGCCTCGGATTGTTGGAAACAAATACCCCAACATTTCCCGCATGCTGAACCGGATGCATTCGTCATCATGCCGAACCATGTCCATGGAATTGTTCGGATAGTGCGAAGGGTTGATGAAATTGTTGGGGACAACATTTATGGGTATAACATGGGAGGGCCCAATGGTGTGGGGGCATGGCATGCCATGCCCCCACAACCATCAATGCCCACATTCCAACAACCATTACAATTCCAAACCCAATGGTATCCCTCCGACCCAAAAGAATTATTTGCCAATCCCATCCCCGGTGCCTTGTCGACCATCATCCGGTCCTTCAAATCCGCGACCACCAAAAGAATCAACGAATTATGGGGAACACCCGGAAACAAAATTTGGCAGAGGGATTATTATGAACGGATCATCCGCGACCCCGCCGAAATGGATCGGGTCCGGCGATATATCGTGAACAATCCGAGAAAATGGGCGGAAAATTCAGAATCAGGAGAACAGCCGCATCATTCGTAATACCAGATGTCGTCCAAGCCATTTCCAGGGCCAGCGGTATAAGTGCCCCCGATGACCCATAGTCGGCTGTTGAAAGAGACTGCAGCATGGTCATATCTTGCGCCGAAGGGAGCGTGCATATCAACCCGACCCCAATTTGCACCATCCGAAGAATTCCAGGTGTCATCGAAATAGCCGCTGCCGGAAATCCTGGATCCGGCTATTACCCACATGTTTCCATCGTGGCTCGCTACTGCATGGTCATAACGCGGCAAAAACATGGACGCATTATACGCGGTTCGTGTCGATCCGTCCCAAAACCAAATTGAATCCGGCC
>JBGPFT010000216.1:0-4408 GCA_041483475.1 Fibrobacteria bacterium
CCCGACGTAAGCCGCCATATCCACGAAATGCCGGAGCTGCATGAAGCGCTGGCCGGCGTGGGTAACAAGGAAGTTAAAGCGCCCGAAGCGCTGCAACTTTCGGGCGCCCGCTAGCTATCCGTTCCGGGTGGAAACCGCCAGCGTGGCTTTCCTAAACTTTCCGCCATGCCTTTCTCCCAGGCCGATGCCTACGTCGGCGATTACCTCGGGTCCGAGCATCTGCTTTTCCTTGCCCCCGCCGTTAAGGAGCACGCGGAGGGCGTTCTCCGCGCGTTTTTCGGGGCGGCGGAAAAACGCGGAACGGATTCCCTGGAGACGCTCAGGGCCAAAGCGGTCGAGGCCATCCTTTTCGAGGATCTGGCGCGGCTTCAGCTTCCGGTCCCGGCCAAGCGCGCGTTTCCGGATTTGCTGGAGGGGTTTTTCGGCTATTTGAAGGATACGGGGCGATTTCCCGGCGCCGGAAGCTGGAAGATTTGCGTCGAAACCGTGGCGGAGAAATTCAGAAGCTCCATCCGCGACGACGGCACGGCGCGCGGTGAAACCTTCCGCAAGCAATATTCCAAGGTGGGCCGCAACGACCCTTGTCCCTGCGGCAGCGGAAAAAAATTCAAGCAATGCTGCGGTCCGTTGATCGGGATGTGACGGCGGTTATTTCGGCGGGGCCACGATTTTCGGCGGCGGAGTCCAGCCTCCGCGCGGGCGAAAATCCCATACCAGGTAATTCACGGTTTGCGACAGCGCGTTTTGCCGCAAGTTGGCGAAGGTTCCGCTTTTCTGATAAATCAAGCTGTTGGCGGCGTTTTGCGTCATCGAGGCCGGCTCGTCATCGTTTCCGCGCGAGCGGTATTTCACCAAGGCGGCGAGGTCGAGGAATTGCTTGAGTTGGTCCGGCACCTTCAATTCCCCGGGAATGGGAAGGGGATTCCAGGTGTTGTATTCGCTGTTCCCGCCGGTTTTCCGCGTCCATTGCAAGCTGCCCGTGGCCACGTCGAACAGCTTGGCCGAGGCGTTGACGACCACGTTGCGATCGGTGTAAAAACCCCATTTGGCCTCTTTCGTGGAATCGTTCACGATGACGCGCTGCGGCGGAAGATCCCGCAGGGTTTCGGCGTAGCCGTCGGCCGACCCCACCAGGAATATGTCGCATTGGAATTGCTCGCCCAGTTTTTTCCGCTGCACCGGATCGTTGATCACGGAGGATACGCTGATGTTGGCTTTTCTCAGATAAGTTTCGACCTGTCCGGCGTCGATTACGGGAATGGCATGGAGATTCGCGATATCGCCGGTCACCGCGTCCTGCACCTCCTTGGCCAGGGCCGGATCATGGGAATGGTTTTCGAAGGGTAGGATGGCCAGGCGTTGGTATTCGTACAGGCTGAAAACCGGCGGCGCCGGTTTTTCCGAGCAGCCCTGGAAAGAAAAAAATCCGATGGAAAGCAAAACCGCGGCGGACAGCAGGGAAGGGAAGCGATATGGGGGCATGGCGTACTCCTTGTGTCATTAGAAAGTACTACGGGGCTCATGTGAAAACCACGCATTTGGGCCGGATTCTACTTTTGCACCATGCCGTTGTTGCGCGTCGAGGATTTTTCGCTGGGCTTCCGCAACGGCGAAAACATGACGGCGGTCACCGACCGGGTGGGGTTCGAAGTTCGCTCCGGCGAAACATTCGCTTTGGTCGGTGAATCCGGTTGCGGCAAAACCGTAACCTGCCTGGGATTGCTGCGTCTTTTGCCCGCGGCTTCCAGTTCCGTGCTTTCGGGCCGGGCCCTTTATCGGGGCCGCGATCTTTTGCGCCTCACCGCCGGGGAAATGCGATCCGTGCGCGGCGCCGAAATCGCCATGATATTCCAGGAACCCTCGGCGGCCCTGAATCCGCTGATGACCCTCGGGGCCCAATTGCGCCTGCCCTTCCGCCACCATCGCTTCGACGGCGATCCCGAAACCCGCATCGCGGAATTGCTCCGGCAGGTCGGATTCGCCGATCCGGATCGCGTATTGCTTTCCTATCCGCATGAACTTTCCGGCGGCATGCTGCAGCGAGCGCTCATCGCCCATGCCCTTTTGCTCCGGCCCAAACTTTTGTTGGCCGACGAACCCACCACGGCGCTTGACGTGACCGTCCAGGCACAGGTACTCGAGCTTTTGGCAGAAATCCGGCGCGAATCGGGTTTGAGCTTCGTCTTCATCACGCATAACCTGAACCTCGTGGCCCAGTATGCGGATCGGGTGGCGGTGATGTACGCGGGCCGCATCGTCGAGGAAGCGCCCGTGTCCGCGTTTCTGAAAAATCCGCGGCATCCCTATTCCCAAGGTCTTTTGGAGGCCTTGCCCCGTTTGGATTCCGACGGGCAGGCCCTCCGTCCCATTTTCGGAACCGTGCCTTCGCCGGAATATTATCCCAAAGGCTGCCGTTTCCGGGATCGCTGCCCCAAGGCGTTTGATCGTTGCGTCGAAGATCCGGTTTTCACCCAAGTAGGGCAGGGACATAAGGTGGCCTGTCACCTTTACCCGTCATGAAGCCCCTACTCTCCGCCCGCAACCTGTCCGTGCATTTCCCCATTACGGGCGGGCTGTGGAAAAAAACCGTGGGCCACGTGCGCGCGGTGCGCGACGTTTCCCTGGAAATACGGTCCGGAGAAGTCGCGGCGCTGGTGGGCGAATCCGGTTGTGGCAAAAGTACCTTGGGTTTTTCGCTGTTGGGCCTGGTGCCGCCCACTTCGGGGGAAATTGAATTTTCGGGCCAGGCGATAGACATCCGCAAGCCCGCGTCGTGGGAACCGTTCCGCCGCGATTTTCAAATCGTTTTCCAGGATCCTTATACGTCCCTGAATCCCCGCCTGACGGTTTTCGAGCTGTTGTCCGAACCGCTGCAAGTCCACGGCTTGGTCCCGAAATCCGGGCTGCGCGCCGCGGCCACCGGGCTTTTACGGCAAGTCGGTTTGCCGCCCGACGCTTTGGATCGCTATCCCCACGCTTTCTCCGGCGGACAACGCCAACGCATATGCATAGCCCGCGCCTTGGGTTTGCGTCCCAAGCTGCTGATTTGCGACGAAGTGGTGTCGGCCCTGGACGTTTCGGTGCAGGCGCAAATCGTAAACCTGTTGCTGGAGTTGAAGAAAACCCATGGCTTGGCGCTTCTGTTCATCACCCATGACTTGTCCCTGGTGCGATCCATCGCGGATCGCGTGCTGGTGATGTATCTCGGCTCCATCGTCGAAAGCGCGCCCGCCGCCGCTTTGTTCCAATCGCCCCGGCATCCTTACACCCGGGCCTTGCTCGACGCGATTCCCACCTTGGACAAGTCGAAAAGACCCAAGCCTTTGGCGGGCGAAATCCCTTCGCCCTCGCATCCTCCCCCCGGATGCGCTTTCGCGGGCCGCTGCCCGCGCACGTTGGAGAAATGCCGGAACGAAAAACCGGAGTTGATGGTGGGGGAAAACGGAAGCGTGGCGTGTTTCGATCCGTTGCCATCCCCATAATCCCCCCGTTATCCGATTCCTCGGAACGCGATGCGAGCGGAAGGTTCCTAGTGTATGTTAAGGGGGATTGCGGGAGGGAAAAATGAAACAAATCCACTTTGGTTTCCCTGCATGGATGGGAATAGCGGCCATCGGGGCGATGTTTTTCGCCGCCGGTTGCGGGTCGGATAACGGCACTTCGACCGGTGGCGCGCCCAGCGTCAATTTCACGGGCGCCTTCGCCATGGCGGGGCGGAACGATTCCAACCTTTGCATTCCGAATTGGGATTCCACCGGCACATTTTCCGGGGTTACTTTGACCTTGACCCAAATCCAGGACAGCGTCACCCTGGTAGACACCATCCATGGAACGGTCAGCGGGGGCGGCGGTTTAGGATTGGGTCTTGCCATAGGCACCAATCAATTTGTCGGAGTCAGACAGGGAAATGCGGTGAGCCTGGTGGCGTATGGAACCCGTAATAACGTGGTGGGCAATTGCAGCTATACCGTGAATGCCACGGCGGATCTCTCGCTTTCGGGCGACATCGTCACCGGGACGATTACTTATAAGCCGAACACCAACGGCAGCCCGGATTGCGGTGTGCTCACGACCTGCGTCAACCGAACGCGCATCAACGGCGTGCGGCCTCCGGCCGGTCCGTGACGGTTTATCCCAGGTATTTCTTCTCCAAATACCCCAGAAAATAATCCGGGTTCAACTCTTCGCCCGTGGCCCGCGCCAGCAGTTCGGGGCCGGGATAGAACCGACCGTGTCGATGGATTTTGTCCCGCAGCCAACTTAGCATGGGCGAAAATTCGCCGCGGCGGATGGCAGGGTTTAAGTCCCCCAATTCCCGGATCATGGCGATGTGGATTTGGGCCGAGTATAAATTCCCGAGCGTATAGGTGGGGAAATACCCGAACAGGCCGCAGCTCCAATGCACGTC
>JBGPFT010000217.1:0-4403 GCA_041483475.1 Fibrobacteria bacterium
AGCGGGAATATATAGTAGACGACCCAGACGCGGCCCACGTGGAAGGCCGGGAACACGCCCGCGCACATCACCGCGAAAATCGTCATGGCCTCGGCGAAGCGGTTGATGGCCGTGCGCCATTTCTGCCGAAACAGAAAGAGGATGGCGGAGATCAGAGTGCCGGCATGGCCGATACCGATCAACCACACGAAATTCACGATGGCCCATCCCCAGGCTACGGGCATGTTGACGCCCCAGATGCCGGTGCCTTCCCAGAAGAGGTATCCGAACAGACCGATCATCAGGCAGAGCAGCGAGACCGCGAGCAGGAATAGAATCATCCAGCCCGGGGTCGGCTTGCTCTCGGCTGGCGCCGAAATGATCTCGGTGATCTCGTGAAAGTCACCCGACTCCACCAGCATCGGCCTCCGGGCCGGATCGTCGTCGCGGTTCAGGATCACGGTGGCGCTCATGCCGCCCCTCGACTGTGCTCGGGGGAGCCCTTCTCCAAGGCCGGGTTGGGATTGCGTACGCGCGCCAGGTAGCTGGTGCGCGGCTTGGTGTTGAGATCGCGCAGCACGCCGTAATTGCGGGGATGCTTCTTCAATTTGGCCACGCGGCTGTTGGGATCGTTGATGTCCCCGAAAACGATCGATTGGCTGGGACAAACCTGCGCGCAGGCCGGCGTCACCATGCCGTCGGCGATGGTTTCGCTGCCCGCGTTCTTGCTGTCGATCCGGGCGTGGTTGATGCGCTGCACGCAATAAGTGCACTTCTCCATGACGCCGCGGAAGCGCAGCGTCACATCGGGGTTCATGCGCATTTTTTCAGTTTCGGTATGATCATTGTTGTTGTTGAAGAAGTTGAAGCGCCGGACCTTGTAGGGGCAGTTGTTGGAGCAATAGCGCGTGCCGATGCAGCGGTTGTAGGCCATGTCGTTCAGGCCCTCATGCGAATGCGTCGTGGCCGCCACAGGGCAGACCTCCTCGCAAGGCGCGTTCTCGCATTGCTGGCAGGTCATGGGCTGAAAGGCCAATTCCGGATCCTCGGGAGTCCCGGTGAAATAGCGATCGATGCGGATCCATTGCATCTCGCGGCCCTTCATGACCTGTTCCTTGCCCACGGTGGGGATGTTGTTCTCGGACTGGCAGGCCACCGAACAGGCGTTGCACCCCGTGCAGCTGTTCAGGTCGATCACCATTCCCCATTGCATGCCCTGGGAGAAGTCGTAGTCGCCGCGCACCTTTTCGTCCCACAGACTTTCCTCGACGGGGTGTTCGTTCCATTTCTCCTCGGAAGCGAACTCCTCCGGATGGTGGAGGAATTCCGCCAGCGTGCCTTCGCGGACCAGGGGCCGATTTTCCATCGACCAATGATCCTGGGTGCAGGCCAGGGAATACACCCGATCGATGCTCTCGATTTTCGCTCCCCCCCGGAGGTAAGGGGAATCGGAGGCCATCAAGGAGTAGGCGTTGAAACCGGACCCTTCGCCCACCGCGCCGGCGTGCATGCGGCCGAAGCCGAGATGGAGCAAGGCCGTATCGTCGGCCATGCCCGGCATCACCCAGGCTGCGGCCTCCAAGGTATGGTTTCCGACGGTGACACGCACCATGGGCCGTTCGCGGTAGCCGCGCAACGGGGTTCCCGTGCCGTCTTCCTTCATCAGATGGACGCCGACCTCCTCGGCCAGCTTGGGGCCCAAAAGTACGGCGTTGTCCCAGGTGAGCTTGGTGATGGGATCGGGGGTTTCCTGCAGCCAGGCGTTATTGGCGAAGCGACCGTCGCCCAGGCATCCATGCTCGCGCAACATCAATTCGATGCCCTGCACCGGGATCGGCAGGGTTTTGGACAAGGCGGCCAAGCCTCCGGGCGTCAGGGAAACCAAAGAGGGTTGCGCTTCCCCCGGAATGACTCCGTCATGCAGCCAGCGCCGCCACTTCATTTCAAAATCGACGCCGCCATGGCGTTTGGACCAATGCGCCCGGACGATGTCGTAACCGGCCGGTTGCGGGTACCCGGACAGCTTGGCGACGAATTCGGCCGGATCCATCGTCGCGTACAAGGGTGAAATCAGGGGTTGGACGATGGAAGCGGTGCCGTCATGCGCGACGGCGTCGCTCCAGGATTCCAGGAAATGACTCATGGGCAAATGCCAGGAACACATGGCTGCGGTGTCGTCGGCCTCGAGTCCGAGATGGGCGCTCCATTTGGCCTTTTGGATTTTGGCTCCGAAGGCGTGATCCGCCGGGCTGGCATAGGCCGGATTGGAGTCGAGCATCACCAAAGCCTCGACTTGGCCGCCACCGAGCCTCATGCTCAGGTCGCGCAGGGATTCCGCCGAACTTTCGGGCGCGCCTTGCGGCGAAGTCGCGTTGAGCGCATGCACGGTGGAGGGGCGCCATTCCACCGTGGCGCCTACGTTTTCCAAGGCTAGGTTCAGGGCTTGTGCCAGGGCATGCACCAAGGCGGGCTGATATTTTCCGACCGCGATTACCGAGCGACCCTTATGTTGCAGCAAATCGGCCGCCACGGCCTGCACCCAGGCGGAGGGGATGCCCAGGGTGGAATATTCCCCGGCCAACTCGGTGAAGTCCACGCCCAATTGCGAAAGGTCGAGGCCCTGGGTCTGCAACTCCAAGGCCAAAGCCCCCACGAAGGGCGGAATGGCGGCGGGCTTGAGACGCAGGCGGTGATCCGCAGAACCGCCGGTGACGCTGTAATGGGATTCGACCACGTAGAGCCGGTTCATCCCCTCCCCGCGATCGGGGTCGCGGCTCAAGGCGAAACCGCGCGCATGGGGAAGGTGATTCGGCTCGGAGTCCAGAAAGTCGCTGTCGATGGAAAGAATGCGCAAGGCGCGATCGAAATGGTAAAGCGGCTCGGCCGCCCGTCCCGTCAGGGCATGCATGCCCTGCAGGACAGGGTCGCGGCTCACCGGCTCGTATACGAACCATTTGGCTTTCGGAAATGCCTGGGCCGCATGCTCGCGCACGGCGCGGAAGGAGGGCGAGGCCGTGTACCCGGTGAGAAAGCACAGGCCTTCCCCGCCCTTCTGCTTCAGGGCTTCAAATACCGGGCCGGCTTCCTTCCAAAAAGTTTCCCAAGTCGAAGCCTGTCCTTGTTTCAGGGGCTTTTGGCTGCGCTCCGGATTATAGAGATCCAATATGCTGGCCTGATGCTGGCGGGAAGTGGCCCCGAGGCTGGCGGGATGGCCGGGATTGCCCTCTATTTTGGTGGGACGACCTTCATGCGCTTCCACCAACAGTCCCACGGCTTCTCCGCCGAGCGACATGGTGGTGGCATAGAATTGCGGTTGGCCCGGAACCAGGGATTCCGGCATCTTGGTATAAGGCAGGATATGCTTTTCGGGGCGCCGTATGACCTGGCATCCGGCGACGCCCGCGAAGGCGAAACCCGCCCCCATGACTTGCAGGAATTTCCGGCGGGAAATGTCGGCTCCCAGCACGTCCGCGCCTTCGGGAAATTCATGCGCGGCGAATTCCTGCGCTTCCGGGGCCTGGAACAAATCCTCCAGGCTTTTCCATTGCGCCTTTCCGGGCTTTTTCGGATCGAGATTCAGCGATGGCATGTGGAGCAGTCCGTTCTGGGATGAACCTGGTACTTATTCATGAACTCCCGGCCGAGTTCCAGGGGATCGCCCTCGGGTTTCCAGGCCAGGTTGGTGACGAACTTGCGATCCCGGAGGTTCGGAGCCGGATTGCGATGGCATTCCAGGCACCAGCCCATGCTCAAGGGAGCCACGACGCGCACTTCATCCATATGATCCACGCGGCCATGGCAGATCACGCAACTGACCCCTTTATTGACATGGGCGCTGTGATCGAAGTAGGCGAAGTCGGGGAGTTTGTGCACGCGCACCCAATGGATGGGAAGCCCCTTTTCATGGGCTTCGGCGATCTTCTTGATTTCCGGGGACGTCGTCTTGATTATGCGGTGGCAATTCATGCACACATCGGTGGGGGGTACGCCCGCATGGCGGCTGCGCTCGACGTTGAAATGACAATAACGGCAATCCAGGCCCAATTGCCCGGCATGCAGTTTATGGCTGTAGGCCACGGGCTGCACCGGCTGGTATCCGACCATATAATGCTTCGGCGATCCCCAATACGTAAATGCAAAAACCACGAAACACAAAACCAGGACGAAGGAAACCGCCAGGATCGCGGGCACCTTATTCGTCCATTTTGGAAATACCATTCGGCTTATTCTCCACCGGCGGAATTCGTCCGAGGATCCGGAGCGGCCGCGATTCTTAGCGAACGGAGGCAAAAGATACTATTCCCGGAAACGCGATGCAATAATCTTCGCCGGAAATTTTCTTCGCCCGCCGCGGCGCACCTACCCAATGAATATGACGCGCTTGTCCAGGGCCATGGCGATCAGGACAGTGGGCAGATAGATCA
>JBGPFT010000218.1:0-4316 GCA_041483475.1 Fibrobacteria bacterium
CGAATGCGGAAGCATTGATCCGCTCCGCCCGCGAAGTGGTGCGCAAATACGGAACGGTCAATTTCGCCCTGGACATGGCGGATCAGGTGAAGGCCATCAACGACGACATCTGGTACCAAGGTGAAAAAGGCGATTACAACCGCGATAAGATCAAGGAAGAGTGGCCCATCAAATACGGCCAGCCCTGGCGCGTCTGGCGCGTCAAGGAAATCCTCTTCATCCTCGATCGCCGCGGCCCCGAAGCGACGGCGGCCCTTTCCTAGGCCGCTTATGCCCGACCACACGGACCCGTCCGTCGAACGCCTTTTCGCCTTCTTTGAGCGCCTGAAGACCATGAGTTCGATCCAGCGCTTCGGAACCTTGCCCATGATCCAAAGCGAAAGCGTGGCCGCGCACAGCTTCAACGTGGCCATTTTGGCGCTGCTCATCGCCGACTACGACGAAACCTTGAAAATCGATCGGGAGCTTTTGTTGCGCAAAGCGCTGTTCCACGATTTCGAGGAAACCGTGCTTTCCGACATCCCCCATCCCATCAAGCACCGGTTCATGGGCGGCAAGCTCGACCGGCTGCTCAAGGAAGTGGTGCCCAACCTCATCCGCGACGAGATTTTCAAGGAGCTGCCGCCCGACCTGCGCGAGCGCTGCACCCGGGCCGCGCTCGGGGCCAAGGAAGGACCCGAAGGGCAAATCGTGGGGGCCGCCGACGCCATGGACATCGTCATCACTTCCCTGCGGGAACTCAAGATGGGAAACCGTTATTTCGAGAGCATTTTTGAGGTGGGATTGAAGCTGCTTTCCCGCTTCGAGCATCTCCGGTTCGCGAAACTGTTCATCGACAGCGCTCTCCTTTACCGGGAACGCGACACCGGCGCGGAGGGCCAGCCCACCTTTTCCGATGAGTTCGTCAGTACCGCAGCCGCAACAGAAGCCGCAACGCCCCCGCGGCCAGGAAAAGATTAATCCCGGCGTCCAGCCGCGAAAGCAGATGATCCCGCGGACGGTATTCGCCGCCCCGCAAAAGCCGTCGCTCGGTGGCCAGGCCCAGCAGGGCCGAAACCCAAAACTTGGTCGCCGCCGTCAGCAGGAAAAGCGGAGGCAATCCCGCTCCCAGCAAGGCGCCCAGGTACAAAAGCGGCGCGCCGAGGTAGAAGAAGGCCCGCACCAGCCGCAAGCGCGCGACATTGGCTTCGTTTCCGGCCACGGCTTGGAATTGCCGCGCGCGCGCGCGAACGTCCTCCAATTTCGCGATCAGCTGATAGACGTTCATGCCGGAGTAAAAGACGCTGAGCACGGCGGCCAGTTTGGCGCAGGAAAGCGGCGTCATGCCCATTCCGAGTACAGCGTTTCCAAGGCGGCCGCGTTGGCCTCTTTTTCCCCCGCCAGGCGAAGCGTCGCGGCCGGATCGCTGAACACCTCTTCGCGGCAGAGCTCGGCGTCGATGACCGCGTTGCGTTTTTCCAATTCTTCGATCCGGGCTGTCGTTTCCGCCTCCCGTTTTTCGCGTTGGCGGCGCCCGCGTTCCTCCTCTTTGCGCGCATCCTTTTTCAGGCTCCCGCCGCCGCCGGCTTCCGGGGGGATTAGGGCGGAGCCGCCTTCGTCCGCCGCCTCCCGGGCCAA
Organism: Fibrobacteria bacterium; assembly: GCA_041483475.1. Lineage (GTDB taxonomy): Bacteria > Fibrobacterota > Fibrobacteria > UBA11236 > UBA11236 > UBA11236. The sequence goes on from JBGPFT010000218.1 coordinate 1,618, forward strand.
ATCCTCTTCCAACTTGCGGGAATAATAGGCGTAATCCCCTGGATACTCCACGATGCGACCTCCATCCACCCGCAATACGCGCGTGGCCAGGGCCTCGCAAAAGTCCCGGTCATGCGATACGAACACCACGGTGCCGGGAAAGTCCGTGAGCGCGTCGAGCAGGAGATCCTGGGAACGCAGGTCGAGATGGTTGGTGGGCTCGTCGAGCAAAAGCACGTTGCTGGGCGAGAGCAGCAGCCGCGCCAGGCGCACGCGCGCCCGCTCGCCGCCCGACAGGACCCCGAAAGGCTTGTGTACGTCGTCGCCTGAAAACAGCATGGACCCAAGCGCGGCCCGCACCTGTCCCTGCGACACCTGCGGAAAAGCGGCGAGCACCAAATCCAGAATCGAGGTTTTCAGCACGGCTTTGGCTGGTTCGACGTATTGGGCGTAATATCCGATGCGCGCATTGTTGCTGCGAATAAGCTCCCCGCCATCGGTGGACAATTCCCCGGCCAAAAGGCGCATGAGTGTGGTCTTGCCGGCACCGTTGGGACCCACCAGGGCGACCTTGTCCCCCGTGCGCACGGTGAAAGCGCCGTTTTGGAAAACCATCTTTTCCCCGAAGCGCTTCGCCACCTCCTCGGCGCGGAAAGCGAAAGATCCGGCGTATTCGGTGGCGGGAAAACGCAGGCGCAACGACGGGCCATCGCCGTCGATTTCCTCCACTTCGATGCGATCCAGGCGCTTCATGGCGCTGCGGGCCAAGGAGGCCTTGCTGGCCTTGGCCTTGAATCTTTCGATGAAGCGGGTAAGGCGTTCGATTTCCCCCTGCGCCTTGGCCGCCGCCTGCCGCTGCTGCGCGATGCGCAAGGCGCGTTCCTCCTCGAAGCGGGCGTAAGGCAACGGGTATTCCCGCAGTTTCGCCTGCCGCAAATCGAGCACCCCCTCGCAAACGCGATCCACGAAACGGCGATCGTGGCAAACCAGGAGCAGCGCGCCGGGATAACTTCGGAGATGGGCTTCGAGCCAGACGATGGATTCGAGATCGAGATGGTTGGTGGGCTCGTCGAGCAGCAGGCAATCGGGTTTGCCCAGCAGCACCTGCGCCAGGGCCACGCGCATGCTCCAACCGCCCGAGAGTTCGGACAAAAGCATGTCCTGGGTTTCCCGGTTGAATCCCAGGCCGTGCAAAACGGATCGGGTTTCGGCTTCGGCCGAGTAATAGCCTTCGCGCAGCAAGGCGTCCTGCAAAGAGTCGAGCCGGGACAATTCCTCCGCCGTCGCATCGCGTCGGCCCATGGTTTCGTGCAAACTTTCCAGGGCGCGGGCTTTTTCCAGCACCGGGGTGAAGGCCTGCAGCGCGGCGGAGTACGCCGTGGCCCCGGCAGCGAATTCGGCGTGCTGCCGCAGCATGCCGATGCGCAATCCGCCGGAGCGGATCACCCGGCCTGAATCGGGTTTCGTCTCCCCCGCGAGGATTTGGAACACGGTGGATTTGCCCGCGCCGTTGGGCCCCGCCAGGCATAGCCGCTGGCGATCCCCGAGTTGAAAGGAAATTTCGTCCAGCAAAACGCGCGCACCGAAGGAAAGCGATACCGCGCGCGCCTCAATCATGGGGGGTGGAAAGTTACCATTGTTGGCGCCATGATTCCCGCCGTTTCGTCTTGGTGGCGGTTGTTCCGCCCGCAAAACGCCGCCATCGCCGGCATCGGCGTCTGGCTGGGATGGGCAAGCCTGCGTTTTTCCCGGGCGGAAATTCCCCTGGCCGTTTGGGGATGTTTGTCGATGCTTTTGCTCACGGCCGCGGGCAACGCCGACAACGACGTTTGCGATTCGGAAAGCGATCGGATCAACCACCCCGAGCGCCCGTTGCCGTCCGGCCTCTTGGCGGCGAAGCCGGTCCGGGCTGCGGCATTTTTCCTTTACGCCCTCGCCGTTGTGCTTGCGGGAATGGCTGACGTTTTCCACGGGATTTTAGTTTTGGGAATGGCGTTGCTGCTCGTGGTCTACAATCGGACCCTGAAAAAACTGCCCCTCGTCGGTAACCTGGCGGTTTCCCTGCTTTGCTCCCTGGCGATTTATTTCCCGGAATTTCCGAGGATGGCCCGCTATACTTTGCCCGCATGCGTTTTCGCTTTTCTCGCCACGCTGGCGCGCGAACTCGTCAAGGATCTCGAGGATGTGAAGGGCGACTTTGCCGTGGGACTGAACACCTTGCCGATTGCAGCCGGCGCGAATCCGACGCGGAAGCTGGCGTTTTCCTTGATGGCCGTATTATTGGCGATGCTGCCTTTGCCTTCGGCCTACCTGGGTTACGGTATGGGCTACGCCGCAATCTCTATACTTTTTGCCGCGCCGCTTTTGCTGTTGCTGCTGCGCGAATTGTACCGATCAAGCCCGGATTACGGTCTTTGCCAACGGCGTTTGAAATGGCTGATGTTGGCGGGGATGGCGGCGTTGGGGGCGGGGGTTTTAACGTCGTAGATGAGCGCGCTGAAGCAGCCGGCGCATCAAATCCCGGCCCAAATTTCCTTTTTTGGCAAGGGCCGCGTGCGCCGGGAGCGGGACCGGCAAAGCCTTCCGCAACCCTTCGGCGCGGAAATCCAGGATATAAGCCCCGGCCGCAAGTTTTCCGTTGGACAAGCGCAGACGATGGGATCCCGCGCCCTGCATTTCGTCGAGGCCCCAGACGGCGCGGCCCCGCATGTCGAACAGCA
>JBGPFT010000219.1:0-4308 GCA_041483475.1 Fibrobacteria bacterium
GTTTCAGCAGCGGGGACTCCACCCGGACGCCGCCGCTCAAATAGGCGATGCGGGAATCCAATTGCCAAAGGCCTTCCCGCTGTGCCAGGATTCCGAAAAGGTGCGATCGGATCACACATTTTACCGGTTCGTACAGATACGTTCCCGGGGCCTCCGTCCTTTCGAAACTATCGTTGATGTCCGCGGCATTCCCTTCCAACTTCGCCCCCGACGGTAATTCCACGGCCCGAACCGTTCCGGGTCGTCCGAATATCCCCGTGCGCACCGACAACTCCAGGCATTCATCGCGCCATCCCAGATATTCCCTTTCCTCCTCGGCCAGCGCCTCGGGAAGACGCACGCCCGGTCCCAGCTTCACCACCGCGTTTTTAAACTTTCGCACCAGGGAAAGGATCGCTTCCCAGCCGGGTTCCGGGTCGGCGTCAAAATCGCGTCTTTCCGCGGAGAAGGCGCGCCGGGCCGGATCCAAGAGGATGCCGTCAACCTTGGCGAAAAACCGGGTCGCATCCGCCTGAATCGCCAGGGAAGTGCGGAAAAGGCCGACGTTGTGGCGATAGGCGCGCAAAGCCTCCCGGTGTGAATCGACTCCGATTAGCGCAATTCCGGCGGGAAGGTTCAGGGAATCGCCCCCCATTCCGCAGCACAGATCGGCCAGCGATCGAATCCCCGATGGAAGCCTTCCCGCCTTGTAACGGGCCAGCGGTTCCGCCGTCATCTGTTGTAATCCCAGGGGAGTGAACAGCATTTCCGGCGCCCGAATATGTTTGCGCGTCGCTTTCAGCCTCAGGGCTCTCTGTTCCAAAAGCGCGGTGCGCGCCGCGGACCCCGCTTCCCGCAGCCAGGGAGTTCCCGCCAATGAAAGATCTTCGCGCGGATCCTCCATGACCCGGCGCAAAAGTTCCGCTCCGGAAGCGGAAAGCAAATAGGCTAGTTTTGATGCGATGATCTTGGGAGTCGGAACGGACATCGCGCGCGTCGAAAGGATAAGAAAGTTGCGCCCGGAATCCGTCACCCGCCTGCTCACGCCCCGGGAAAAGACGTATTGCCGGCGTTACTCCGACCCCTGCGTCCGCATCGCCGGGCGTTTCGCCGCCAAGGAAGCCGTCCTCAAAGCCTTGGGAACAGGCCTGCGTGGCGGCATCTCCTGGCATCAGATGGAAATTTTACCGGACGCCCTGGGCGCTCCCCGAATCGAATTCTCTGGCGCGGCGCGTCGCCGACTTCACGAGATCGGGGCAACCCATTGTCATATCTCGATTTCCCATCAAGACGATTATGCCGTCGCCTTCGCTGTGCTGGAAAGCGCTCGGGGCGCCGCCCGACGGCCCTCTTGACACCCGGGCCCGCAGGCAATATGCTTAAGGCATGAAGCCGCTTTACGTCAAATGCCCCCAATGCAAGGAGATCAGCGAACTTCTGCTCGGATCCGAAGCGTACATGATCGTGCTCAACTGCCCCGCTTGCAATGCCGCGCTCATGTATTACTACGGAAAAACCTTCGAAATCGAAAAAAGCGAGATGGAAAAAATCCAGGGCAACCTGGAAATGACGACGGTTCAGGGAATTCTCAAGAGCATCCATGCCCGCGAACAAGGCAAGTCGGCTACGACTGCCTCCACGACCACCGATATCCCACCCACCCACAAAGCGGGAAGTCCGGTGCGGGAAGAGCCTTTTGCCGAGGACGACATCACCAATCTTAAGATTGAGCTCGCTTTGGCCAAGGACGTCCGCGAGTTCGTCGAAAGCCTTTAAAATTCACTCCGCCATGTGACAAGCCACCCGGGCGCCTCCGGGCAGGTCCCGTAGCGGCGGCATTACTGTCTCGCAATCCGTTCGCTTCTCCTTCAAATACAACGGGCAACGGTTGCGAAAAGGGCAGCCGCCCTGCAACCGCACCGGCTCGACGTCGGGAAATTCGGCGCAGATCCGACGCAGGCGATCGTTCCCCAGGGAAGGCACCGAAGCCAAAAGCAGGCGCGTATAGGGGTGTCGAGCCTGCTCCACGGTGAAATCCTCGGTGGAGGACTCCTCGATGAGATGCCCCATGTACATCACACCGATGCGATGCGCCAGCAGCTTCACCAGTTCCAGGTTATGGGAGATGAAGAGATAAGTCAAACCCAGCCGGGCCTGGAATTCTTTGAGCAGGCCCATCACCTGGGATTGGATGGCGAGATCCAGGCTGGAAACCGGTTCGTCGCATACCAACATGCGCGGCCGCGTGATGAGCGCGCGCGCGATGGTGACCCGCTGCTTCTCGCCCGAGCTCAGATTGCTGGGATAGCGCCGGGCATGGCTCGCATCCAGCCGAACCTGTTCGAGCGCTTCCTCCATTCTCCGTCGGATTTCCTCGCGCGTCAGCCCCTTCTCCCGCTCCAGCCCTTCGGTAAGAATGGCCTCGACGGTCATGCCGCTGTTGAGCACCGCTTCGGGATGCTGAAACAACATGCGGATTTCGCGCCGCAGCACCCGCAGGCGGGGTTTTCCGGCCTTTAGCAAATCCTCCCCCCGATAGCGGATTTCCCCGCCGTCGGTTCCCTGCAGGACCATCAGCGACAGCGCCAATGTCGATTTCCCCGAACCGCTTTCCCCCACCAGCGCGTAAGTCCGGCCCTCGTCCAAATGCAGCGACACCTCGTCCAAACCCCAGAAGGTTTTCCGACCCTGGGTGAACCGCTTGCGCACCTTTTTGACCTCCACCACGGGAACGGTTTCCGAACGTCCGACGCCCACGGCGGCACTTACAGCTTCGATGGTTACGCGGAAACTCTTGACCGTATCCGGAAAATGGCAGCGGGCCCAGTTCCTCGACGCTTCGGGATCGACCACGCCTCCCTGCAAGGACGGCTTCTCGGAGTCGCAACGGTGCTTCTCCTCCCCGGAAAGCGATTGCGCGTAGGCCGCGCACATGGAGCGGTAGGCGCAGCCGGGCTCCTGCTCTGGCTCCCGGGGAGGAAAGGTCTGGGCATGCCCGAAGCGGACGAATGCCTCCACCAAGGATCCCGTATAGGGGTGCCGGAAATGCTGCAACACTTCGGCGGTGGCCCCGCATTCCACCAAGGCGCCCCGATGCATCACGTACACGCGGCGGCATACCTCCTGGATGACTCCGATGTCATGCGAAATGAGCAGGATGGAAAGGCCGTGTTTGTCGCGCAGCCGTTGGAATAATTCCAGCAGCTTGGCCTGGGTGGTGACATCGAGGGCGGTGGAGGGCTCGTCGGCCACCAAAAGCTTGGGCTTAGCGCTTAGGGCCATGGCGATCATCACCCGCTGGGCCATGCCCCCGCTGATCTCATGGGGATAAAGCCCCATCAGATGCTCGGCATCCACCAAGCCGACGTCCTGAAGCAATTCGACGGCGGCCTTGAGCAGATCGGCGGAGCTTCCCGGCGTCCGGGCTCGGCGCAAAGCCTCAAGCAAATGCTCGCCCACTTTGAAATACGGATCCAGGGCGGCGCGCGGCTCCTGGAATATGACCACCACCTCGCGCCCGCGCAAATCGCGCAGCAACCGTTGCTGGGCCGAATGGAAGGAAGAGATCCGCTTATGGATCACGCCGTCCCTTTCGGACGCGTAATCGCCGCAGGGGGGAAGCAAAGGACGGCCTTCGAGATCGGCCTCGCCGCGCCAAACCCCGGGAGTGCCGCGCAGCAACCCCAGAATCCCCATGACCAAGGTGGTCTTGCCGCTGCCGGATTGACCGATAAGGCCCACGATTTCGCCCCGCTCCACCCGCATCGATACCCGGTTCACGGCGTGCAGATACCGCCCTGCGGATCCGAAGCTGATGGACAGATCCCGCACTTCCAACAAGGGCGCGTCCGCGAGTTTCTCCTCAACGGCCTTCACGGTATTCCTGCCTGGCGTTCAACCCGTCGCCCAAGTAAAAGAACCCGAGTATGGCCAAAATGATGGCCACGGCGGGGAAAAAAGTGATCCAGTATTGGCCGCTGAAAAAGGTCAGGCGGCTGCCCTCGATGATGTTGCCCCAGGACACTTCCGGCGGCTTGGTGCCGAATTGGAGGTAGCTCAAGGTGGTCTCGGTGAGGATGGACTCGGCCATGATGAGGGAAAACTGGATGAAGAAGACGGCGCGGTTCTGATACCAGAAAAGATGCCGGACCAGAATGCGGAAGTCGCTGAGGCCGCCCTCCTTGGCCGCCAGAATGAACCCCATCCGCGATAATGTCCGCACGCGCGTGGCGATGAGTTCGGAGACGCGCGGGATGAGAGTGGCTCCCAACACCGCCATGGTGAGGTAGACATTGGGCTCCAAGGCGCAGATGAACACCAGGATCAGCA
>JBGPFT010000220.1:0-4307 GCA_041483475.1 Fibrobacteria bacterium
ATTGTGCAAGGTGGCGCGCTTCACCATGGTGCCGCCAAGATGAACGGGCCTGAGATTGGCCACCGGAGTTACGACCCCGGTGCGACCGACTTGGAAGTCGACGGATTCGAGCAAGGTTTCTACCGCTTCGGCCTTGTACTTGTAGGCGATCACCCATTTGGGGCTTTTGGCCGTGCGGCCCAATGCGGCCTGTTGTTTCAGGCTGTTCACCTTGATCACCACGCCGTCGATGAGATAGGGGAGAGTGTCGCGCAGCGGGTGCCACTTTTCGCAGGTGCCGATGACTTCATCCGCGGTTTTCACTTTTTCTCTCAGGGAGTTCACTGGAAATCCGGCTTTCTTCAACAGGAGAAGATTGTTCCAATGGCTGTCCGCGCCATTTTCCGAAGGAATGGCGTAGGCGAAGAAATTCAAGGGCCGTTTCGCGGCTTCCTCCGCGTCCTTCAATTTCAAACTACCGGAGGCGGTGTTGCGCGGGTTTTGCAATTCTTTTCCGAATACGCGCATGGAGTATTCGTTGAAAGCGAGGAAATCCGCCTTGGTCATGTAAATCTCGCCCCGCACTTCGAAGCGATCCGCGGGCAAGTGATCGGGCAAGCGCTGAGGAATGGATTTGATGGTGCGGATATTCCGGGTTACGTCGTCGCCTTCCACGCCATCGCCCCGGGTGACGCCCAGCACCAGCTGCCTTTTCTCATAAACCAGGCTCATGGCCACGCCGTCGACTTTCGGCTCGCAGACGTATTCCAAATCGGCCTCGGGTATTTTCTCCGTGACCTGGCGGTGGAAATCCCGCACCTCCTCCTCGGAATAGGTGTTCTGAATGCTGAGCATGGGATATTTGTGGGCCACTTTCCGGAAACCGGGCGCGAGATCCGATCCGACCTTCCGGGTGGGTGAGTCCTCGTCCTGGAATTCCGGATGGGCGGCCTCCAGATCGGCCAATTCCTTCAGCAGCTTATCGAACTCGGCATCGCTCATCGGGGAATGCCCGAGGCGGTAATACTTCTCGTTCGCCTTCCGCAGGAGTTTGCGGAGTTCGTCGATGCGAAGGCGGGCGGTTTCGGGGGGATTCATCTGACCTAAAAAGTATCTTTCCCCGCATGAACGTGCTCGACCTCGTCGGCAACACCCCCATGGTGGAAATGCTACGGATCAACCCCAATCCCAAGGTCAGGCTTTACGCCAAGCTCGAAGGCGACAACCCCGCCGGGTCGGTGAAAGACCGCCCCGCTAAATACATGATTTTGAATGCCCAGGAACGCGGAACGCTCAAACCGGGCATGAAGCTGGTGGAGCCCACTTCAGGAAACACCGGCATCGCCTTGGCCATGATCGCGGCCGTGGCCGGGTATGAAATCCACCTGGTCATGCCCGAAAGCGCCACGCCCGAGCGGGTGCGCACCATGAAGGCTTACGGAGCCATCGTCCATCTCACCCCGGCTGACAAAAGCATGGAAGGCGCCATCGATCATGCCCGGGCCATGCTGGCCTCGGGCGGATTCCATATGCTCGATCAATTCTCCAATCCCGACAACCCGCTGTCCCATTACGAAACCACGGGGCCCGAGATTTGGCGGGATACGGAGGGGAAAATCACCCATCTCGTATCCAGCATGGGAACCACCGGCACCATCATGGGTTGCTCGCGCTTCTTCAAGGAAAAAAATCCCGCCATCCAAATCGTCGGGGCCCAGCCCAAGGACGGCGCATGCATTCCCGGCATACGCCGCTGGCCCAAGGAATATTTGCCGAAGATTTACGAGGCCGAGCGGGTGGATCGCATCGTGGACGTAGGCCAGCCCGAAGCCGAGCGCATGACCCGCGACTTGTGCCGCAAGGAAGGGGTTTTCGCGGGAGTATCCTCCGGCGGGTCCATGCATTGCGCCGCCGAGCTTTGCCGGGAATTGCGGGAAGGGGTGGTGGTGTGCATACTCCCCGATCGCGGCGACCGCTATCTCAGCGGCCCGGCTTTCGCCTGATCCAGACCCGATCGGTATTAAGGCGCGAGGAAAAGCCCTTGGAAAAGCCGGTTGCCCATGGAGCCGAGTATCCGGTCGAAATCGACTTCATAGGTTTTGTTAAACGCGCCGGTGAATTTTTTCGTTCCCAGCCAGGTATGGTAAAAGGCGTCTCCCGTCACCGTGACTTGGCTTTTCATTCCGGTTCCCACTTCCGACATCGCCTTGCGCAAGGCGGCGTTGGAAAGCGCTATGTCCACGGGGATGCGCGTAGTATCGCCGGGGGAAAGGTCCAGGGGCTCCGCGCTGCGCATGGCCGCCAAGGTGTCGCTTCCCATCAAGGCCACCAACTGCACGCCCTCCATTTTTAGCCGATGGGAATTGGGATTATGCACGGCGAGATGGATCTTCCACTCGGTTTGGTTTTCCCGAAACCCCTCGAAATGCACCGAGTCCACCTCGAAGCGGCAGCGCTTTCAATCCGAGGGGGTGGCGAAAAAGGAACAACCGGTCAGGAAAAAAATCTGGAGACACAGAAGCCGCCGCATGGATTGGATAGTATACATGTCCGGCCCGGCCGTGTGTGGCTTTGCAACGTCGAATTCGATTTGACCTTGGCCACCCGCGCGCTGCCCCCCAAATTGGCGGCACTATCCCGCCAAATGGCCTGGCATTTTTGGCCGGCCCTGGATGGCGGCGATCAACTGTTGGTTTCGGAGAAATCCCCTCCGGATTTTCGGGAATACCTGGAAAGCCTTGGGTTTTCATTGCCGACCTTCACGGTCAAGGCCGATCCCTCGCGTTTGTTCACCCCGTTCGGCTGGAACAGGGAAGCTGCCGGAATCAATGCGCAGCAGGCGAACCCGGCCTCGCATCCGGAAATCGCTTTGGTGGCGAAGGTGAATAGCCGAGAGTTCAGTTCCGCCTTGGAATCCGAACTGTTTCCGGAAGAATCCGATGCTTCCCGGGCGGGCGCATTTTTCCGGAACGAGGAAGACTTGTCCCGCTGGATCGGGGAAGCGCATCCGGGGCGCTGGGTGGCCAAGGGAAATCACGGCCATGGCGGCGTGGGCCAAATGCGTTTTCACATCCCCGGGCCGGAGGTCGCCGCAATCCTGGGCCGCATACTAAAGGATCATGCCGGCCTCGCCGTGGAGTCCGAACACGACTTGGCCGTGGAATTCGGCGTATTGTTCCGATTGTTCGCAGACGGTTCCAGGTCCGAAATCCGTTGCCACCGCCTGCTAAGCCGATCCGGAGGCGGATACATCGGGGCTTTGAAAGTCCCTGCGGATCCGGAAATCGCGGCTTGGCTTCCCTCCATTGAAAAATCTGTTAAGGCTGTCGCGCTGCGCCTGCATGCCGAGGGTTATTTTGGCCCCGTGAGTTTGGACATGTATGCCCATCGTGACGGCGAAAAGCTCCGCTTTCGCTCCTTGGTGGATTTGAACGCGCGTTGTTCCATGGCTTATCCCGTTCACGGCTTTTCCCATCGCCTTCCGGATCGGGCGGTGCAAGTTTTCCAATTTCCCGCGAAAACCCTCCGCCGCCCGGAAACCTTGGGAGGATTCCGAAAAGAATTAGGCGTGCTCCACTATGATCCCGCTACGGAACGCGGCGTGTTCTGGGTTACCCCTTTGCTGCCGGGGATGATCCGGCATACTTTGGCCTTTGTCGGCCGCGACGAAGAAGATTTGCGCGAAATCCGGAGCCGGGTTTTGCCGGGTGTATCACATGCATGAATGGCCCTGCATCGTCATCGCCGGACCCACGGCCACGGGTAAAACCGCTTTGGCGGCGGGCCTCGCGCATGCCCTGGGATCCGAGGTGTTTTCGGCGGATTCGCGCCAGGTTTACCGGGGCCTGGATTTGGGCACGGGCAAGGATTTGGCCGAATACCGGCGCTTCGATCCGCCCGTCCCTTTTCATTTAATCGACATCGTCGAACCGACGGAGGCCTACAGTCTATTTCGCTATCAGGAAGATTGTTATGCGGCTTTGGAGGAATTCCGCGTCCGACGAGGAACGGATGTACCGCCGATCCTGGCCGGCGGCACGGGGCTTTATCTCGAAGCCGTGCTCAAGGGGTATGAATTGCCCGTCATGTCTCGGGATTCCGAGTTACGACAGGAATTGGAAGAGAAGGATATCGAGGAATTACGGTTGGAATTGCGTGATTTTGACGCGAAGGCATACGAACGCGTCGATTTAGCGAACAAGCGGCGGGTGATTCGGGCGGTGGAAATAGCCCGTCATGTCCAGGCCAGGGATAGGGATGCGGAGACGGTAGGGGCGACCCGCGGGTCACCCCTACCGTCTCCGGCGAAATCGTCGTCCTGGATTTTG